>NZ_RJNY01000027.1:0-32458 GCF_003942795.1 Streptococcus mitis | reverse complement strand
CCAATAACCTCATCAAAGTCATCAAGCGAAATGCTTTTGGCTTTCGGAACTTTGACAACTTTAAAACTAGAATTCTCATTGCTTTGAACATCAAAAAGGAGAGAACCAATTTGGTCCTCTCCAGGGTATAGCTTTTCATCAACCCACTACAGTTGACAAAGAGCCATAATAAATTGTTGTCTATTCATAAACTTATTGTATCATGAAATCTTTCTTTAGTCTTCCTCTACCTTAACTTTATCAGCCAAAAATTCAAATCCTTCTGGAATCAGACTGTCTTCTGCTTCTTTTTCAACTTGAGAAGATTTAGCTTTAGCTGAAAAGGCCGCTCGAACCTCTTTCCATTCCTCTAAGGAAATCGCCAAGATTTCAGGTGAAAAACCTGCTGCCTGACTGAGGATGTTGCCAAACATGGTATTGAGATTGTCCCGTTTCATGGTTTGCCCTGCATTGAAATTAGACTCAAAGGCTAAAATAGCATGGTGTTCGTTTGCCGCAACTGGTTGAGAACCAACGAGCAGAGCCTTATCCGGACCAGCTAAGCTTTCGATTACTTCTCCCCATGCATTCTGGAGGCGAATCAAGTTTTGCCGTGCCAATTCAGGATTTTCAACAGCTTCTTGTAGGATAGCCTGAACTTTATTACGGTCTACTCGATAGACTGTCTTGGAAGTGGCTGGACGGCTAGGGACTGGCGCCACTTGTTTAGGAGCTGTTCCAACATTAGCAAGTTCTTGTTTGAGACGAGCAACTTCCTGTCTCAGTGCAGAAATTTCTCCTTCGACAGCTTCTGAAAGCACTGGCTCAGACTTAATCTCAGCTAAACGAATGGTCATCATCTCAGCATAAATCTTAGGTTGCAGGCTTGCTTTCATATCTGCCAAGCTCACAGTCGCTATTCGAATCATTTCAAAGAGGCTTTCCTGTGATAAAGCTAGATTGTCCATAAAAACTGGACTATGATGAGTATTTTCGCCACCCGTCTGGACGACCAGTAAATCACGCAAATACTGCAAGAGATCCGTCACAAAACGAGTCATGCTCTTGCCATTCTCAAATAAAAGATTCAAAGAATCAAGCGCTTTTGGAACATCCTGCTGGGACAAGGCAGCTACATAGTCATCTAGTGCTGATAGACTAATGGTGCCTGTAATCTCCTCAGAGATAGCAGTCGTGAGCTCATTTCCCTGTGTCAAACTCAAGGCTTGGTCCAGAATAGACAAGGCATCCCGCATTCCACCTTCAGCTCGTCTGGCAATGATTTCTACAGCATCTGGTTCAGAACTGATATTTTCTTTTTCTAAAATATGATGAATATGTGCCGTGATATCTTGAGTTCGAATCGACTTAAACTCAAAACGTTGGACACGCGATAAAATAGTTGCTGGAATCTTGTGCAATTCGGTGGTCGCCAAGATAAAGACAACGTTTTGAGTTGGTTCTTCAAGAGTCTTCAAAAGCGCATTAAAAGCTCCTGTAGACAGCATATGAACCTCGTCTATGATATAGACCTTATAACGTGCCAAACTAGGAGCATAGGTGGATTTATCACGAATTTCTCGGATTTCATCAACTCCGTTATTCGAAGCCGCATCCATTTCGATAACATCTTCTAGGCTACCTTCTGTCACAGCCTGACAGATATAGCAGTTATTACACGGTTCTCCGTCCACTTGGTTCGGACAGTTCATAGCCTTGGCAAAAATCTTGGCTACACTGGTCTTCCCAGTCCCACGAGGGCCTGAGAAAAGATAGGCATGACTAATCTTTTCCTGCTCAACTGCTTGTTTTAGGGTTTTAGCCACAACTTCTTGACCTACTAGTTGTGAAAAAGTCTGGCTTCTATATTTTCGATAAAGTGCTTGATACATTAGGCTTTCTCCTCAAACATCGTAAAGTCCCATTCTGTCTTCTCAAGCAAAATAGCGACAAATTGTTCCAAGTAATCGCGGTCAATTGCATTATAATCATCAATAAGTGAAGAATCCAGGTCTAAGACACCCAGCAATTGACCATTCTTGAGCATAGGAACCACGATTTCACTCTTGGCCATACTATCACAAGAAATGTAGTTTGGATAGGTGCTCACATCGCCAACTAAAACAGTCTCTTGAAACTCAGCAGCTTCTCCACAAACGCCTTTCCCAAGCGGAATGCGAATACAAGAAACACCACCCTGAAAAGGCCCTAAAACCAACTCGCTACCATCAAACAGATAAAACCCTGCAAATACAGTATTGGGAAAGCGAGATTTTAGGAGGGCACTAGCATTCGAAAGATTGGCAAGAACATTGCTCTCACCTTCAAGTAAATAAGAAAGTTCCTNATTTAACAATTGATATTGTGATTGTTTTTCTGAATCTAACATAGAACTATTATATCAAAAATGAGAAAGAGACAAAAGAAAAATCCCTTGTTTTAAACAAAGGATTTTGTGATTATCAATTTGATTAAAGTTCGATATCACCGAACAAGTCAGCCATTGAGAATCCTGTTTGTGTTTCTGGAAGTTCGAAATCACGTTTTTCTTGACGTTTTGGACGACGTGGACGAGCAGCACGTTTTTCTTCTTTTTGTCCTTCTTCTTGAGCTGGACGTTCTTCAAGAGCTTTGATAGAAAGTGATACACGTTCTGCGTCAGCGTTAACATCAAGGACTTTAACAGTAACTTCTTGACCAACAGTAAGAGCTTCTTTTGGATTTTCGATGCGTTTGTGTGAAATTTGTGATACGTGAACAAGTCCATCGATACCTGGCAATACTTCTACAAATGCACCGAAGTCAGTCAAACGTTTAACTGTTCCTTCTACTACATCACCTTTAGCCAATTTTTGCTCAACGCCATCCCATGGTCCAGGTGTTGTTGCTTTAAGTGAAAGTGATACGCGTCCTTCTTCTTCGTTAAGATCAAGGATCTTCACTTCGATTTCTTCACCAACAGTTACAACTGATTTAGGTGATACGTTACGTTCGTGTGACAATTCAGTCAAGTGAACCAATCCGTCAACCCCACCAAGGTCGATGAAAGCACCAAAGCTAGTGATACGAGCAACTTTACCAGTTACGACATCACCAACAGCCAATTTACCGAATACTTCAGCACGAGCTGCTGCAGTAGCTGCTTCAACAACTTCACGACGTGAAAGGATGAAGCGGTTTTCTTTAGGGTCAACTTCTTTGATTTTAGCATCAAATTCTTGACCTACGAAACGTTCAGTGTTACGTACGAAACGAGTATCCAACATTGAAGCTGGGATAAATCCACGAACACCTTCAAATTCTACTGAAAGTCCACCTTTAACGGCACGAGTTCCTTTAACAGTAACAACTTCTTCTTCGCGTCCTACAAGTTTGTCCCATGCTTTGCGAGCTTCAAGGCGTTTTTTAGATACAAGGTATGTAACTGTATCAGTATCTTTACCAACTACTTGACGAAGTACAAGAACATCCAATACTTCTCCTACTTTCACAAAGTCATTGATATCTGCATCGCGATCGTTTGTCAATTCGCGAAGAGTCAAGACACCTTCAACACCAGTCCCAGAGATTGCAACGTTAGCTTGAGTCGCATCAACTGTCAATACTTCAGCACTAACAACATCACCAGGCTCAACTTGGCTAACGCTATTTAGCAAATCTTCAAATTCGTTCATCTAAAAAATCCTCCAACAATCAAGTTTTTCCAAACTTGACATACTTATAATTTTTTTCCTAAGCACCCGCAAAGACATGTTCATATCGTTCACGTCTTTCAATTATAAAAATAAAATACCCTAAGATATTTTTCTTTTTATCTTGAATTTATTACCTAAGAACTGGGGTAGCTGGATTCGAACCAACGCATGAGGGAGTCAAAGTCCCTTGCCTTACCGCTTGGCTATACCCCATTGATATATGGAGAGAGAGGGATTCGAACCCCCGAACCCGAAGGAGCGGATTTACAGTCCGCCGCGTTTAGCCTCTTCGCTATCTCTCCAATGTTTAACGAGAACTATTATATCATGAAATTTTCAATAAAACAAGTATTATTTTGTCAAATTATAGTTTTCAATCAAAATTTCCACAGCTTTTTCAAGTTTTTTATAAAAACTATCGACATTTCCATTCTTTATGATGGCAAATTGGTCATCTAATTCGGCAATTTCTCCAATAACCTTTTTCCCGATCGTCAAAACGTATCCTTCATAGCTGTCTTTTCCAACAGTCACTTTTGCATCTGTTAATTGGATTTCAATTTTCTTATCTTTTTTACTCATACTTTACCTCTTTTCACTTTTTCTATTGTACAAGAAAAAGCTAAAACTAGCAAGAAAAAACTCCATTTCAGCCCTTACAACTGCTATGGAGCTCTTCTTTATTTCCTGTCTTTTAGTCCACTTTGACAATCCATCCTTCAGGCGCTTCTACATCACCAAATTGGATACCGGTCAATTCATCATAGAGTTTCCGTGTAACAGGACCTACTTCTGTTTCACTATAGAAAACATGGAATTCATCATCATGTTGGATGCCCCCAATTGGAGAGATGACTGCTGCTGTTCCACAAGCACCTGCCTCTACAAAACGATCCAAATTATCAATTGGGACATCGCCTTCAATCGGAGTCAAGCCCAAGCGGTGTTCTGCCAAGTAAAGCAAAGAGTACTTGGTAATAGATGGCAAGATGGATTGACTCAATGGCGTAACAAATTCGTTGTTCGCTGTGATTCCAAAGAAGTTGGCTGATCCGACTTCCTCAATCTTGGTGTGGGTAGCTGGATCTAGGTAGATAACATCTGAAAAATTACGTGATTTTGCCATTTTACCTGGTAGAAGACTAGCAGCATAGTTCCCACCTACCTTGGCCGCACCCGTACCATTTGGAGCTGCCCTGTCGTATTCATCCTGAATCAAGAAGTTGGTTGGAACTAAACCACCTTTAAAATAGTTACCAACCGGCATAGCAAAGATGGTGAAAATATACTCTTCTGCTGGTTTAACCCCGATAATATCCCCAACACCAATCAACAGTGGACGAAGATAAAGAGTTCCACCTGTTCCATATGGTGGGACGTATTCTTCATTTGCACGCACAACTGCTTTACAAGCTTCTACAAACATTTCTGTCGGAACTTGTGGCATCAAGAGACGGTCGCAGGTACGTTGCAAACGCTTGGCATTTTCGTCAGGACGGAACAGTTGAACACTGCCATCCTTGGTACGATAGGCTTTCAATCCCTCAAATGCCTGCTGTCCATAGTGGAGACTTGGAGAAGACTCTGAAATATGCAAGGTTGCATCCTCTGTCAATTCTCCTTGATCCCATTGACCATTTTTGTAGTGAGCGATATAACGGTAAGGTAATTTCATATAAGCAAAGCCAAGATTTTCCCAATCAATTGCAACTGTCATGTGTTTCTCCTTTATACTATTCAAACTATGTGTTCTATTCTACACTTTTCTAGTAAAATTTCAAGTTTTATTTGTAATTTTCTGAAAATTTTTTCAACATAAAAGAAATCAGCCCTTGGACTGATTCTTTTTACGAATTTGTTTTGTCCTCTTTAAAGACTTCTTTGAAGTAAGCATCGAAAACTTCTTCATCTGAAATGGTGTCTGAAATAAAGCTTCCATTGCTAGTACGTTCTGATAGGTTCAAATCTTGCAATCGGCTCTCATAGATTGTTCCCTTGTTAGATTGGACAAGTAACGTTTGGTCGTTTTCTTCTACTACTGTACTAAAGAGATCACCAACGAATCCTTGCTCTGCAACTGCTCCAGCCAAGAAGACACGGTGCGGTTTGTTTTTCAACTCACGCAAGACTTGTAGGCCTCGTTTGGCACGGCCGGTCGCTGGAATTTCCTCAATAGAAACGCGTTTCAAGCTTCCACGTTGGGTTAGGAGGTAGAAGGATGAGGTGTTACAGATAAAGGCAGCCTGAAGTGCATCATCTGCTTTTAGGTTCATAGCCTTGACCCCTGTCGCCTTGGCACCAACAACCGGTACCTCTTCAATATTGAAACGAAGGGCGTAACCGTTTTGGCTAATCAAGAGTACATCATCCAGTTTAATCGGAGCCACTGCTACAATCTGATCTGTCTCGTCTTTGAGCTTAGCATACTTGACAGACTTAGACTTGTAGGTCCGCCATGGAGAGAATTCTTTGCGTTCTACGCGTTTGATTTGACCAAGGCGAGTTGCTGCAAAGTAGGTTGTCGCATCATCGAACTGATCCACGACTTCAACATAAAGGATTTCTTCATTCGTTTCAAAGTTTGTGACAGTTTGGCTCAGATGCTCTCCGATATCCTTCCAACGAATATCTGCCAATTCATGGATTGGTCGATAGATGACATTCCCAAGAGTCGTAAACATCAAGAGGTGCTGGGTTGTCTTGGCAGATTGAACAAAGATTAAACGATCGTCATCACGTTTGCCAATTTCTTCTAGAGTGGATGCCGCAAAGGAACGAGGACTGGTACGCTTGATGTAACCTGCCTTGGTCACGCTGACATAGGTATCTTCCTCTGCGATAAGGCTAGCTGTATCAATCTCGATCACTTTTGCTGTATCTTCTAAAGAACTCAAACGTGGAGTCGCAAATTTCTTCTTAACCTCACGAAGCTCTTTCTTCATGAGATTGTACATAGTCCGCTCATCACCGATAATCGCCGCCAGCATGGCAATCTTTTCACGAAGTTCTGCTTCTTCTTCCTGCAAGACAACCACGTCTGTATTGGTCAAACGGTAAAGTTGCAAAGTAACGATAGCCTCAGCCTGTTCTTCTGTAAATTCATAGCTGATCTTGAGGTTTTCCTTGGCGTCAGCCTTGTTCTCAGAAGCACGGATAAGGGCAATGACTTCGTCCAAAATCGAAATCACGCGGATTAAACCTTCAACGATATGCAGACGTTTCTCAGCCTTTTCCTTATCAAAGCGGGAACGTGCTAGAATCACTTCACGACGGTGGGCGATGTAGCTAGATAAGATTGGAACAATCCCGACCTGACGGGGTGTGAAATTATCAATCGCCACCATATTAAAGTTGTAATTAATTTGTAGGTCGGTGTATTTGAAGAGATAGTTGAGTACAAGCTCTGTATTGGCATCTTTTTTTAGCTCAATAGCGATACGAAGACCGTCACGGTCAGACTCATCACGAACCTCAGCAATACCAGCCACCTTGTTATTGACACGAACATCATCGATTTTCTTGACCAGATTGGCCTTATTGATTTCATAAGGAATCTCAGTGATAACGATTTGTTCCTTACCACCTTTTAGCTTTTCAATCTCAGTCTTGGAACGGACAACCACGCGCCCTTTCCCAGTTTCATAGGCTTTCTTGATTTCGTCACGGCCTTGGATAATCCCTCCAGTCGGGAAATCTGGTCCAGGCAAAAATTCCATCAACTTATCCACCTTGGCAGTTGGATGGTCAATCATGTAGACTGTTGCATCGATAACTTCGGCCAAATTATGTGGTGGAATATCCGTAGCATAACCAGCCGAAATCCCAGTCGAACCATTGACCAAGAGGTTTGGAAAGGCTGCTGGCAAAACAGTTGGCTCTTTCTCGGTATCGTCAAAGTTCCAAGCAAAGGAAACTGTCTTCTTCTCGATATCTTGAAGAAGATAACCAGCAATCTCAGACAAACGCGCCTCGGTATAACGCATTGCGGCAGGCGGATCTCCGTCCATAGAACCGTTATTACCGTGCATTTCAACCAGAATCTCACGATTTTTCCAATCCTGAGACATACGAACCATGGCATCATAGATGGAACTGTCACCGTGTGGGTGGAAATTCCCCATGATGTTCCCGACAGACTTGGCAGACTTACGGTAGCTCTTGTCAAAAGTATTGCCATCCTTATTCATCGAATAAAGAATACGACGCTGAACCGGCTTGAGTCCATCTCTAATGTCTGGCAAAGCCCGGTCTTGAATGATGTACTTGGAGTAGCGACCAAAGCGCTCCCCCATGATGTCCTCTAAGGACATATTTTGGATATTACTCATATAGGATACAGAGCCCGTAAAATACAAAGTGAAAATAGGAAATTCTTAAAGCGAGCGATGCTAACTAGAAAATTTATCTTTTCACACAGCATTTAGGGCGTGTTCAACTCCTTTCAAAGAATATAGAGTAGGTTTTGTAGAATAAAGGATATTTTACGGAAATTAGTACCGTGTTCAGTTACGATAAATAACCAAACGACCCTTTCTGTAGTTTAATCTTTTAAATTAAGGTCTTTATTTAGTTAGCGATTAATCAGTCTCTCCTCAGCATACTGAATCATCTTCTCAGCTACTTCCAAATCATAGTCAAATCCCATCTTTTGAGCAAGGGATTGAGCTTCTTGGTGGAAATATTTCATTGTAGCAAATAAAGACTGAGTGATTTTGTCTAAACTGGAGAAATCAAGCAGATTTGAGAATTCCTTTTCTTTATCAGTAGGTAAATAGTTAAAGAGATACTTGTAGTTCTTGCCAATATCAATCGTCCTCTTATCAGCTGCAACTTGCCAAGCCAAGACCTTTAGGAGTTCTTGTTGACAAATCCCGTAGAGATGGTCCGTCCCATAGATGAGTTGCTTACGACGAATACCCTTAACCACATAGGCTGATACCCACCAAAATTCATTGCAGGCTTTTTCAAAATCTGTCTGACTAGCAGGACTTGTCCAGTAACGTTGAGGATTTGGAGAATAGGGCACAAACAAGCCTTTCTCATCTTGCAAAACTGTATAATCAGCTTCACTATCCACCCACTCTTGAATATACTCCGTAGGACAGAGGGTCAAATCAATCCGATTTCCATCTTCAAATAGCATCAGATAAAGTCGACGGTTGCCTAGGACATTATGCTGCTCAATGATACGAGTGCCAAACTGGTCTAACCAAGAAAGGTCACTCGTCAGATTATCTAAGTCGTCCACGACATAGATCACGTCGTAATCCTGAAACTCATCTTTTGGTGCTTTTGGATTTGTCCGTGAACCAGACATGGCGACAGCCTCGACTTGGAGCACTTTTGCGGTTTGAAAAATTAAATCAAGCATTTCGGGTTCAGTTCTCATATTAACACCTGTTCTTTATTTGATATTACTGTCTATTAGCATACTATTTCTCAAGTTAGATTAGTTAATCAATTATAACAGATTTAGCTATCCTTCTCTCAAAGTTTTTAATTTCGACAAAATTCTAGATTCATCTATGCTTAAAATAACAAATAAAGTCGAAGTATAGATGTCATCGTACCATTGTTCCAATTCATCATCAGCCAAATCAAGATGATATTGATTTGAATTATTGTGCCTTAAACCAAAATTATTATACATTTCAAAAAGTTTTTCAAACGCGATAACCTTTTGATTGTTAACTTTCATAATATCTTTTAATTCTTCAGAATAATTTAGTTCTCTTCTAAACGGTTCAAGGTAGTTCGCTAAAGCAATAAGTATTTCTTTCTTACGCTGAATATTTCCCTTATTTGAAAAATGATTATATTCTAAAATTTTTATCGCATCTTCAATACTAGTTTCAGATACAATCTGAGAAACTTCCGAGGCATAGACATTCTTTTCAACGATGATCTTGGCACCATTTTCTAAAGTAATCAGTTCATGATTTGATAATTCTAGAAATCGAGTAATATTATCAAATATAATTTGAACAAACTCACTCTCTTCCTCAGTAAATTTTTCCGCAAGATTACAAAAAATATCGATTAAGAACTCAGAGAAAGCAAATAGTTGTTCAGTTATATTATAGATATTCAATCCAACAAATTCTACCATTTGTGAATAACTGGTAAAGGTTGAACGATTAGGATAATCTAAGAAATTATCAGAAATCGCACTATTTAAACTTGTTTCATAATAGCTCCTCTTGAAATTTCTCTCCATTTCCAGTAAATCCATCAAATTTTTTAACTCTCTCTGTGGATCAAATTCCATCCGATTCAAAATATCAAAATAATTCTGTCTCGCCATAATATTTCCTATACTATATTAAAACACTGTCGCTTCTTCCAGCGTAAACTTGACATTATCTTCAATCCACTTGCGGCGTGGTTCGACTTTATCTCCCATGAGAACATTGACACGGCGTTCGGCGCGTGCTAGATCTTCGATCGTGACACGGATGAGAGTGCGAGTTTCTGGATTCATGGTTGTTTCCCAGAGCTGATCCGCATTCATCTCACCAAGACCTTTGTAGCGTTGAAGGGTAGCGCCTTTACTGAACTTCTTGCGGAGTTCTTCTAGTTCTCCGTCCGTCCAAGCATAAGCTACTTCTTCTTTCTTGCCTTTTCCTTTTGACATCTTGTAAAGAGGTGGAAGGGCGATATAGACATGTCCCGCCTCAACTAGCGGACGCATGTAGCGGTAGAAAAAAGTTAAAAGAAGAGTTTGAATGTGGGCACCGTCGGTATCCGCATCGGTCATGATAATGATTTTATCGTAGTTGGCATCTTCAAGGGAGAAGTCTGCACCCACACCCGCACCGATGGTATAAATCATAGTGTTGATTTCCTCATTTTTGAGGATATCCGCCATCTTGGCCTTGGCTGTATTAATAACCTTACCTCGAAGAGGCAAGATGGCCTGAAACTTACGGTCACGACCTTGTTTGGCAGAACCACCGGCAGAATCTCCTTCGACCAGGTAGAGTTCGTTCTTTGCAGGATTTTTAGACTGGGCTGGGGTCAATTTCCCAGACAGCAAGCCTTTGTCTTTCTTGTTTTTCTTACCATTTCGGCTCTCATCACGTGCCTTACGGGCTGCCTCACGGGCATCACGCGCCTTGATAGCCTTCCTAATGAGATTGGAAGCCAGTTCTCCATTCTCCATTAGGAAAAAGGTCAACTTATCAGATACTATGCCATCCACAACAGGACGAGCCAGAGGACTTCCTAGTTTGTCCTTTGTCTGCCCCTCAAATTGGAGGTGTTCTTCCGGAACTAGGATAGAAAGAACGGCTGCTAATCCCTCACGATAATCGGAACCTTCTAGGTTTTTATCTTTTTCCTTGAGAAGTCCCGTCTTACGCGCATAGTCATTCATAACCTTGGTAATGGCAGACTTGAGCCCAGTCTCATGCGTTCCGCCGTCCTTGGTACGAACGTTATTGACAAAGGATAGAATGTTATCAGAGAATCCATCATTGTACTGAAGGGCTACTTCCACTTGGAAACCATTGTCTTCCCCTTCAAAGTACAGAACTGGTGTCAAGGTTTCCTTGTCTTCGTTCAAATAGGAAACAAAGTCCTGAACTCCATTTTCATAATGGTATTCAATCGCTTCATCTGTTCGCTTATCTGTCAAAGACAAGGTCACATTTTTCAAGAGAAAGGCTGACTCATTAAGGCGTTCTGAGATGGTATTGTACTTGAAGTCAGTCGTAGAAAAGATACTGGCATCTGGCATGAAGGTGACTTTGGTACCTGTCTTAGTCTTGGGTGCTGTACCAATTTTCTTCAAAGTCGTGGCAGGTTTTCCACCATTTTCAAAGCGTTGCTTATAAACAGCACCATCACGAGTGATTTCTACTTCTAGCCAACTAGAAAGGGCATTAACAACAGAAGACCCCACCCCGTGGAGACCTCCAGATGTCTTATAACCCCCTTGACCGAATTTCCCTCCGGCATGGAGAATGGTAAAGATAACCTCTACGGTTGGAATTCCCATGGCATGCATACCAGTCGGCATCCCACGACCATGGTCCTCTACTGTTAGACTTCCGTCTTTATTGATAGTTACATCAATGCGGTCACCAAATCCAGATAAGGCCTCATCGACTGCATTGTCCACTATTTCCCAGACTAGGTGATGGAGACCCGCACCGTCGGTCGAACCGATATACATCCCCGGACGTTTACGAACCGCATCCAACCCTTCTAGCACCTGAATGGCGTCATCATTGTAGTTATTAATATTGATTTCCTTTTTTGACACAAGGAACCTCCTATTTGTTCATCTTTTCTATTTTACAGGTTTTCTAGGGATTTTGCAAAGTTTTTCCCTTTCAGCTGTCACAATTTTAAAGGATATTCTCATCATTTCTACACTATTTCATGGTATAATGGGTATATGATGACATTTGTATTATTAATTTCAGCTTATCTACTAGGCTCAATCCCTTCTGGTCTTTGGATCGGACAAATCTTCTTTCAAACAAATCTGCGAGAGCATGGTTCTGGAAATACTGGAACAACCAATACTTTCCGTATTTTGGGTAAGAAAGCAGGTATGGCAACCTTTGTAATTGACTTCTTTAAAGGAACCTTGGCCACTCTGCTTCCAATTCTTTTCCACATACAAGGTGTATCACCTCTTGTCTTTGGACTTTTGGCTGTCGTTGGACATACCTTCCCTATCTTTGCAGGCTTTAAAGGTGGTAAGGCTGTCGCAACCAGTGCTGGGGTTGTTTTCGGATTTGCGCCTATCTTCTGTCTCTACCTAGCAGCCGTATTCTTTGGAACCCTCTATCTCGGTAGTATGATTTCCTTGTCTAGCGTTACTGCTTCTATCGCAGCCGTTATCGGAGTTCTCCTATTTCCACTATTTGGATTTATCCTAAACAGCTATGACCCTCTCTTCATTTTGATTATCCTAGCACTTGCTAGCTTGATTATCATTCGTCACAAGGATAATATCACACGTATCAAAAATAAAACTGAAAATCTTGTCCCTTGGGGATTAAACCTAACCCATCAAAATCCTAACAAATAAAACGCCAGTTTTGAACTGGCGTTTAAAGATATTCAATTACACTAATATCCTAGTGTGATTCTTATTAGATATACTTTTTAAATAATAACTTTCATGGGGGAAGATGTAGATGAAAAATATAATTAGTGATCGTATATCAAATAAGCAAATTATAAAAGATTTTATTATATCTTATATCTAGTAATTCCATTTGTAATACTCCACTCTATTACAGTCAATATAAGTGATACTTGTTATTCAGCCTCAATTCATGAATTAGTAAATGATAAAAAAATTCAAAGATTAAGTTCTGTTACACAGACTGCCATTGCAATTGCAACCATGCTTTCTCCAGCTATTGGAGTCATTTTTTATGGTTGGTTAGGTTTTGCAGGTTTTATTCTAATTGAAATCTTTGCAAACCTCCTCTCTTTAGGAGTTCTACTTAGTATGAAATTTTACTATGAATATAACGAGCAAGAGAACAAGGCTACGAATTGTAAAAATCCTCTGCATGGAGTCAAAGAAATCATTCAATTTCTTAAAGAAAATCAAATTGTAAAATACATTATTCTTGTAAGTATTATCCTCAATTTTTTCTACACATCTATCAGTATTGGGGTGCCATTTGTAGTAAAAGAACAACTTCTGTTAGGTAACTCGACAGTAGGAATGCTTGAAACTATGGCAGCAGTAGGAATGCTTTTAGCCAGTATTTCAATGTCACTATTGCCAGATAAGAAAGAAAACAACATCTTACTCTCGAGTAAGATAACCATGCCACTTGTTCTCTTAACTATGGCTATTATTGGTTTAGGCATCACATTTGCATCAACTAACTCTCAAATTATTATTTCTTTTCTTGGTAGTATATTTATGGGAATCATTGCGTTTACTCTTGTTGTTTTAAATATTATTGTGATGACTTACCTTCAAAGTACCATCGAAACAAAATTTTTAGGCAGAGTAATGAGTACTTTATTTACACTAAATACATCTATCATGCCGATAGGTACCATAGTATTCACTTATCTTTTTCAAAAAGAAGTGAATGGAGGAGTGATATTCATATTCGGGGGAGGAACCCTACTAATATATATAATTATAATGTTACCTAAAATTTTTAGAATACTAAAAATTGAAAACTAAGTTTAATTAGAACTTAAAATTTAAGAGCTGCTTATTCGCTATAATTTACTATCATATATTTCAAAACTGAAATTTTAAAAATAGAAAACGCCAGTTTGAAACTGACGTTTTTTTGTATGCTTATTTTGACTTGATGTAGTTGATACCGTCTGCCTTTGGTGCGACTGCTTTTCCAAAGAAGGCTGCCAAGACAAGGATGGTCAAGACATAAGGGGCGATTTGAAGGTAAACCGCTGGCACTCCTTGTAGGAAAGGTAATTGAGAACCGATAACTGCCAAACTTTGTGAAAGTCCAAAGAAAAGACTAGAAAGCATAGCACCGATTGGGTTCCATTTACCAAAGATCATCGCAGCAAGAGCGATAAATCCAGGACCGACAATAGTCGTTACTGAGAAGTTGACAGAAATTGATTGAGCATAAATCGCTCCCCCAATTCCACCAAGGAAACCTGATATGATAACCCCAAGATATCGCATCTTGTAGACATTGATTCCCAAGGTATCCGCTGCTTGAGGGTGTTCACCGACAGAGCGAAGGCGAAGACCAAAGCGGGTCTTGAAGAGGATAAACCAAGCAAGGAAAGAGAAGGCAATCGCGATATAACCTAGCAAACTTGTTGACTTGAAGAAGATATCTCCAATCACTGGGATATTAGCCAAAACTGGGAAATCAAAACGTCCAAAGGTCTGACTTAAGTTATCCGTTTGTCCTTTGTTATAAAGAACCTTAACCAAGAAAACTGCTAGGGCAGGAGCCATCAAGTTCAATACTGTACCACTGACAACATGGTCCGCACGGAAATGAACTGTAGCGACTGCATGAATGAGGGAGAAAATAGCTCCCACGATACCGGCAACTAACAAGGAAATCCAAGGAGTCGCTGCTCCAAGTTGTTCTGCAAACTCAAGGTTAAAGACAACCCCAGAAAAGGCTCCCATAACCATAANTCCTTCAAGGCCGACGTTAACGACACCACCACGTTCAGAGAAGACTCCTCCAATACTCGTAAAAATAAGTGGTGCTGAGTAAATCAGCATAGAAGAGACCAAGAGGGTGAGTAATGTTGTAATAGACATCCTTACTTACCTCCTTTAACTTGTTTTTTTGGTTTGACAAAATGTTCGATAATATAGTGAACACTGACAAAGAAGATAATGGACGCTGTTACAATGCTGACAAGTTCAGACGGAACTTGCGCAGCGTTCATACCTGGCGCACCTACTTGCAAAACTCCAAATAAGAAGGCTGCAAAGAGAATTCCAATTGGTGAATTTCCAGCAAGCAAACTAACTGCCATTCCGTTAAATCCGATAGCTAATGATGAGCCCTGAACGTAAACGTTTTGGAAAGTTCCAAGACCTTCGACCGCTCCACCAAGACCAGCCAAGGCACCAGAGATAATCATTGATAGGATGATTGTACGTTTTGCTGAAATACCAGCGTACTCTGAGGCATGGGGATTGAGACCAACTGCACGAATTTCAAAACCGAGAGTCGTTTTCTTGAGCAAGAACCAAATCACACCAACAGCAATGATGGCAAAAAAGATTCCGATATTCATACGAGAATTGCCAGTTAACTCAGATAACCATGGTGTTTGATAAGTGGCATTGGCACTCACACGAATCGTTGAGTCTGTACTTTGCATAAAGTCTTTCGGGAAAGAATGAATAAAGGCATTCCCTACGTACAAAACAATATAGTTCATCATAATGGTTACGATAACCTCTGATGTACCTAAATAAGCTCTGAGAATACCTGGAATAGCACCTACAATCCCACCTGCAATCAAAGCAATTACTACGGTCGCTAAAATCAACATTGGGCGTGGCATGTCCGGATGCGACAAAGCAAACCAACCACTAAGAATCCAACCCGCTAGTGCCTGACCAGGAAGCCCAACGTTAAAGAAACCTGCACGACTAGCAACTGCAAACCCCAGACCAATCAAGATAAGAGGACCCATGGCACGGAAAATTTCACCAATCCCACGGAGACTACCAAAAGCTGTATAGAACAACTCCTCATAACCCCAGATAGCATCGTAGCCGAAAATCCACATGACAATGGCTCCGAGCAAGATTCCTAAGAATACGGAAATCAAGGGAACCGAAATTTGTTGTAACTTTTTAGACATCATCCTTCTCCTTTCCCAAGTTTCCACCTGCCATCAAGATACCAAGTTCTTGTTTGTTAGTCGTTTCTGGAGACACAATACCTTGAATCTTCCCATCATGAATAACAGCAATTCGGTCTGAAACATTTAAAATCTCATCCAATTCAAAGCTGACAACAAGCACAGCTTTCCCGTTATCACGTTCTTCAATCAAGCGTTTGTGGATATATTCAATGGCACCGACATCCAAACCACGAGTTGGTTGGCTGACGATAAGGAGATCAGGATCACGATCAATCTCGCGAGCGATAATCGCTTTTTGTTGATTTCCCCCTGAAAGAGCTGCTGCTGGAACAAACTCGTTCGCCGCACGGACGTCAAATTCTTCCATCAATTTCTTGGCATGTGAAGTAATATTGGCATAGTTTAAGATACCATTCTTGCTGAGTGGTTCTTTGTAGTAGGTTTGAAGAGCGATATTTTCTGAAATCATCATATCCAAAATCAAACCATCACGGTGGCGGTCTTCAGGAACATGCCCTACACTGAGTTCCGTAATTTGTCGAGGGTGCATCCCCACGATTGATTTGCCTTTTAATTCAATACTACCAGACTCAACCTTACGAAGACCCGTAATGGCTTGAATGAGTTCAGATTGGCCATTGCCATCAATACCTGCAATACCGACAATTTCACCAGCACGAACATCCAAAGAAAGATTCTTCACAGCTGGTACACCGCGGTTTTCATTAACAACCAAGTCTTTGATAGACAAGACAACTTCTTTTGGTTGTGGTGCCTGTTTCTCCGTTTTAAAGGAGACTGAGCGTCCTACCATCATCTCTGCCAAGTCTGCATTGGTTGCTCCTGCAATCTCAACCGTCTGGATTGATTTTCCACGACGGATAACCGTCACTCGATTCGATACCGCACGAATTTCATCCAGTTTATGGGTAATCAAAATAATAGATTTTCCTTCTTTGACAAGGTTTTTCATGATAGCCATCAACTCGTCAATCTCTGAAGGAGTCAATACAGCTGTAGGTTCGTCAAAGATAAGGATATCAGCACCACGGTAAAGTGTTTTCAAGATTTCTACACGTTGTTGGGCACCAACGGAAATATCTGCCACCTTGGCAGCAGGATCCACTGCCAAACCATAACGTTCAGAAAGAGCCTTGATTTCTTTAGTAGCTTCAGCTATATCTAGAACACCATTTTTAGTGATTTCACTCCCCAAAATGATATTTTCAGCTACTGTAAAAGCTTCAACCAACATAAAATGTTGGTGAACCATCCCAATTCCTAGACTAGCGGCTTTAGAAGGGGAGTCTAGTTTTACAACCTGACCATTCACTGCAATTTCACCACTAGTTGGCTCAAGAAGTCCTGCCAGCATATTCATCAGAGTGGATTTACCCGCTCCATTTTCTCCTAAAAGTGCATGGATTTCACCTTTTCGCAGTTGCAAGTTGATCTTGTCGTTCGCTACAAATTCACCAAACACCTTGGTAATATCCCGCATCTCAATGACATTTTCGTGTGCCATATGCTCTTCCTTTCCGAGGTTTATTTTGTTTCAATAAAACCTGCTAATCGTGTTAACAAGTTCTATTGAGACAAAAATTGCCTCAATTCTTAAAGAAGCGACCGATGGTCGCTTCCTAAGAAATGACTTTTATCCATTATTTTTCAGGAACTTTTACGCTTCCGTCAAGGATTTTAGCTTTTGCGTCTTCAACAGCTTTTTTACCTTCTTCTGAAAGGTTTGTCACTGCCAAGTCAACCCCTTTATCTTTCAATGAGTAGACAATAACTTGTCCGCCAGGGAATTCACCTTTTTCTGCCTTGTTAGCAATATCTTTTACAGTTGTACCAACTTGTTTCAATGTAGATACAAGAACGAAGTTTGATTCTTTACCATCTTTAGAAGTGTATTTACCTTCTGCTGCTTGGTCACGGTCTACACCAATAACCCAAACTTTTTCGTCTTCATTTTTGCTTTCGTTCAAAGATTTTGCTTCAGCAAAGACACCAGCACCTGTACCACCAGCTGCTTGGTAGACAACGTCTGCACCTGCAGCGTATTGAGCTGCTGCAATTGTTTTACCTTTGGCAGCATCACCAAATGAACCAGCGTAGTCAACTTGTACTTTGATAGATGGGTCTACTGACTCAACACCAGCTTTAAACCCAGCAGCGAAACGTGAAATAACTTCAGATTCGATACCACCTACAAAACCAACTTGTTTTGTTTTAGTTGTTTTAGCTGCTGCAACACCAGCAAGGTAAGCTGCTTCGTTATCAGCAAATGTTACGCTCGCAACATTCTTTTGATCTTTGATCACATCATCAATCAAGACATAGTTTAAGTCAGAGTGGTCTTTTGCTGCCTCTTCAACTGCATTGTGAAGTGCAAAACCAACACCGAAGATCAGGTTGTAACTTCCAGCCGCTTGTTGCAAGTTGTTCGCATAGTCTGCTTCACTTGTTGATTGGAAATAAGTAAAGCCTTTATCTTTAGAAAGATTGTGTTCTTTACCCCAGTCTTGCAAACCTTCCCAAGCTGATTGGTTAAATGATTTGTCATCAACACCACCAGTATCTGTTACGATCGCTGCTTTCGTCTTCATTTCAGATGAAGATGAAGCTGCGTTACGAGAAGAGCGGTTACCACATGCAGCAAGTCCAACTGCTGCTACTGCAACTAGACCAAGGCCTAGCCATTGTTTCTTGTTCATTACTGAACCTCCTAAATAAGATGTGCAACGATGTTGCAAGTATGGATTGGTTGGTCACACAGACCACAGCCACTACAAGAGTGGCCCAGACTAGTTTAAGTCTGTAAAAGAGTATGGAAGTAACTCCCCGACCGTCATCTCGACCGTCGATTTATCTTTTGCGACAAGTGTCACTTTTAGATCTTTTTCAAAAAATTCAGCCATCACTTGGCGACAAGCGCCACATGGTGATATAGGTTTTTCAGTCTGTCCATAGACAATCAACTCTGAAAACTCTCTTTGGCCTTCGGAAACTGCTTTGAAAATCGCTGTACGCTCTCCACAGTTTGTTAAAGGATAGCTAGCATTCTCTATGTTTACACCCGTATAAATACTACCATCCTTGGCTACTAAAACAGCTCCGATGGGAAAGTGAGAATAGGGGACATAGGCTTGTTTGCTGGTTTCAATTGCTAGTTCAATCAACTCAGTAGTCGCCATCTGCTAATTCTCCTTTTAAAATTGCCACACCAGCAGATGTTCCGATACGGGTAGCACCTGCTTCCACAAAAGCGACAGCATCTGCATATGAACGCGCTCCGCCAGCCGCCTTAACACCCATATCTGGCCCGACTGTTTTACGCATCAACTTAACATCCTCAATAGTGGCACCACCAGTTGAAAATCCAGTTGATGTTTTGACAAAGTCAGCACCTGCTTTCTGGGATAATTGGCAAGCCACAACCTTTTCATCGTCTGTCAACAAGCAAGCTTCAATAATGACCTTAACCAACTTGTCACCACTTGCTTCTACGACAGCACGGATGTCCGATTCAACCAAATCAAGATTACCTGATTTGAGAGCACCGACATTGATAACCATATCAATCTCATCTGCACCATTTTGGATGGCTTCCTTGGTTTCAAAAGCTTTTACAGCTGAAGTTGTCGCTCCCAAGGGGAAACCAACTACTGTACAAACCTTTACATCTGAGCCTTCAAGTCCTGTTTTCGCATGTTTTACCCATGTGGGATTGACACAAACGCTGGCAAAGTCATACTCACGCGCTTCAGATAGCAAACGATCAATTTGTTCTTGACTTGCATCTTGTTTTAAAAGCGTATGATCAATGTATTTGTTTAATTTCATATTCGGATTCCTCTCTTTTTCATGAGATGATTTCAATTATTTCCTGCAAACGTTTCACTCTATCATTTATTTTAACATATTTTTGAAATTCTGTAACTAGTTGAGGGGAAATTTTTCCATTTGTATAAACTTTTGCGACAATTTCTCCCTTTTGAACGGAGTCACCGACCTTCTTCTCAAAAACGATTCCAGTTTCATAGTCTAAATTATCAGACTTGACTGCGCGACCAGCTCCCAATCTCATGGCATAGAGACCAAATTCCATCGCTGGAAGGGCTGAAATGACACCTGACTCTTGAGCCGGGATATCTACTACATGCGCCACCTTGACTGGGCGATAGAGATCTTCTAAATCACCACCTTGAGCTGCTACCATTTCTTCAAACTTAGCCAGCGCTTGGCCGTTTTCAAGGTGTTGACGGACTTCTTCAACCGTCTTCTCAACATTTGCCAAACCAAGCATAATCTGAGCTAGTTCACAAATAAAGTGACTAATATCTTCTCGACCCTTTCCTTTAAGAATTTCAATTGCTTCTAGGATTTCGAGACGATTGCCAATGGCTCGTCCCAAGGGCTGGCTCATATCGGTAATCACTGCTACTGTCTTTCGACCAACGGCCTTACCCAAATCGACCATGGTTTGAGCCAATTCACGCGCCTCATCAACCGTCTTCATGAAGGCACCCTCACCGACCGTTACGTCTAGCAAAATAGCATCCGCCCCAGCAGCAATTTTCTTGCTCATAACAGAACTAGCAATCAAAGGAATCGTGTCAACAGTCGCCGTCACATCACGGAGGGCATAGAGGAGTTTGTCTGCTTTAACCAGCTGATCCGACTGCCCAATGACAGATACACCAATGTCCTGTACCTGACGAATGAAATCTTCTTGACTGCGCTCCACTTGGTAACCCTTGATTGCTTCCAACTTATCTAGGGTTCCGCCAGTATGCCCTAGTCCACGACCACTCATTTTTGCCACAGGCACACCAAAGCTAGCGACAAGGGGAGCTAAAATCAAGGTCACCTTATCCCCAACTCCACCCGTAGAATGCTTGTCAACTTTAACCCCATCAATAGCTGACAAGTCAAACTCCTGACCTGTCTTAACCATATTCATCGTCAGGTCAGAAATCTCTCGTGTGGTCATTCCTTTAAAATAAACAGCCATAGCAAAGGCAGACATCTGATAGTCTGGAACAGTTCCCGCTACATAGCCTTCTACTAGCCATTTGATTTCATTTGAAGTCAGTTCTTGGCCATCTCGTTTCTTTTGAATTAAATCAACTGCTCTCATGCTTTCACACTTCTAAGGATATAATATCCCTTGTCTTTCTTTATAATTTCACAATTTCCAAAAACATCTTCCATCTTGCTTTTGGCGCTTGGAGCACCTTGCTTTTTCTGAATGACAATGGTTAAATCACCTCCGTCTTTCAAGAAATCTCTGCTCTTTTCGATAATCTCATGAACAACTTGTTTGCCCGCTCGAATAGGCGGATTGGAAATAACATGGTCAAATTTCCCTTCAACTTGTTCATAGATATTGGATTGGAAAATCGTCGCTTCTACTTTATTTCGTTCAGCATTTTGACGCGCTAAGTCTAGAGCGCGATTATTGATATCAACCATGGTTGCCTGAACTCCATAAGCCTTGACCAATGACAAACCCAATGGCCCATAACCACAACCCACATCAAGGACCGTTTCTCCTTTGTTAACCTCCAAACACTTCAATAAAAGTTGACTCCCAAAGTCAACCATTTTCTTGCTAAAAACACCCGCATCTGTTAAAAAGGTCATATTTTCTCCCAACAACTCCACTCTCAACTCATGAATGTCGTGAGCAGCATCAGGATTTTCTGCATAATACATTTTACTCATAAAACTATTTTACCATAATTTGGCTTGAATTGTAAATCGTTTACAAAGTGATGATAAAATGAAAAAGACTGAAGAAAGCTAGTAAGTAAAACCTTTTCTTCAATCTCTTTCAATGATTAGAAATACATTACAATCTATCGGGAACTACAAATTATCATAGTCAGTAAAAAACAGATCGTCTGCAATCAGGCGCATTTTTATCACTATTTCTTAACCTTAAAATACTTTATTATCAACAAGATTCCCAATATGATGTTTAGATAAAAACCCAACTGATAAGTTTGTGTCAAGATTTCCAAACTTGTCCAAAGTCGTATCAAATCTTCTAGTGACATACGGAATAGATATCCTTCTGTAGCAATCCACAAAATCAAAAATAGATAACTACCAGCAGCAAGCCATTTCGTCCACTGCTTTTTTACTAGCCAGGCAATCAAGAGCGAACAGATAAAGACAGCTGTTACAAGGAGATGATCCATTAAGAAGGTAAAACCGTAATAGGTTTCTACAAAGCGTCTACCATTATCCGCATTCGCTCCCCTTATAAAAGGTAGTGTAAAACTTAAAATAAAACAGAGTTCCAATATGTAACATTTTAAGATTTTCATGACACACCTCCAATAAGTTGCGAACTAAAAAAGCCCACTTTCAATAACTGATAAGTCTTCAGAAACCATTCCCTATCTCATCATTAAATTATTCAACCTCCATCTACCTCTATTATACGATATTGACTTACTACCATCAAGAAACCGCTTTATTTTTTTAGCTTTTTATGGTATGATAGACAAAATATCTAGGGGAAAACNATGACCAACGAATTTTTACATTTTGAAAAAATCAGTCGCCAGACTTGGCAATCTTTACATCGAAAGACAACACCTCCTTTGACAGAAGAGGAACTAGAATCCATCAAGAGTTTCAATGACCAGATTAGTCTGCAAGATGTGACAGATATTTATTTACCTTTAGCTCATCTCATCCAAATTTACAAACGCACCAAAGAGGATTTAGCCTTTTCTAAGGGGATTTTTCTCCAAAGAGAGAGTAAATCTCAACCCTTCATTATTGGAGTTTCAGGAAGTGTAGCTGTAGGAAAATCAACAACTAGCCGACTTCTGCAAATCCTTCTCTCTCGTACAGTTACTGATGCTACTGTAGAATTGGTGACAACTGACGGCTTTCTCTATCCCAATCAAACCTTGATGGACCAAGATATATTAAATCGCAAAGGTTTTCCTGAAAGTTATGATATGGAAGCTTTACTGGATTTTCTTGATCGCCTAAAGAATGGACAAGATGTCGATATTCCTGTCTATTCTCATGAAGTGTATGACATCGTTCCTGGAGAGAAACAACGTGTCAAAGCTGCTGACTTTGTTATTATCGAAGGCATCAATGTCTTTCAAAACCCTCAAAATGAGCGCCTTTACATCACTGATTTCTTTGATTTCTCCATCTATGTGGATGCTGCTGTCGAGGACATTGAAAGTTGGTATCTGGATCGTTTCTTAAAACTCCTCAGCTTTGCCCAAAATGACCCCAACAGCTACTACCACCGTTTTACGCAAATGCCAATTGGAGAAGTTGAAGCCTTTGCACACCAGGTTTGGACCAGCATTAATCTCACAAATCTACAAAACTACATCGAACCGACAAGGAATCGCGCCGAGGTCATTCTCCACAAGACTAAAAACCACGAAATCGATGAAATTTACCTAAAAAAATAATTTCCCCTTGTCAAAACCTAAGTTTTCATATATAATGGTATAGTTAGTAAATATGGAGGTAAGAACATTGGCAAACATTAAATCAGCTATCAAACGCGCTGAATTGAACGTTAAACAAAACGAAAAAAACTCAGCTCAAAAATCAGCTATGCGTACTGCTATCAAAGCTTTCGAAGCAAACCCTTCTGAAGAACTTTTCCGTGCTGCTAGCTCAGCTATCGACAAAGCAGAAACTAAAGGTTTGATTCATAAAAACAAAGCAAGCCGCGATAAAGCTCGTCTTTCAGCTAAACTTGCTAAATAAGAAACAGTCCATAGAGGCTGTTTTTTTGTCCTCTAATCAGAAAAGGTAGAAAATGAAAATAGCAATCATCGGATATTCCGGAGCAGGCAAGTCAACTCTAGCTGAAAAGTTGTCAAACTACTACTCCATCCCAAAACTGCATATGGATACACTCCAATTTCAACCTGGTTGGCAAGACAGTGACCGCGAATGGATGTTGACCGAAATGAAAAACTTTCTCACAAAGCACGAAGCTTGGGTCATCGACGGCAACTACTCTTGGTGTTGCTATGAAGAAAGAATGCTGGAAGCTGACCAAATCATCTTTCTCAACTTTTCCCCATGGACTTGTCTCTTTCGAGCCTTTAAACGGTATCTCACATACCGAGGAAAGGTCAGAGAAAGTATGGCAGCAGGCTGTCCTGAACGCTTTGACTGGGAATTTATCCGATGGATTCTCTGGGATGGGCGGACAAAGAATGCTAAAGTACGCTATCAGCAAGTTCAAGAAACCTACCCTGAGAAAGTAATTGTCCTCAAGTCGCAAAAGGAGATGGATTACTTCTTAGAAAATCTCGCGCATAACAAGAAAAACCAACGTGTATAACGTTGGTTTTTTGCTTTTACCCAATCACACTTCCGTTTGGTACAGCTGGATCAACTGTGAGAAGGGTTAATTGTCCTTCATGTTCAGCTGAGAGGATCATTCCTTGACTGACATATTTTTTCATCATCTTGCGTGGTTTAAGGTTGGCAACGATTTGTACCTTCTTGCCAACCAATTCTTGCTCATTTGGATAGTATTTGGCAATTCCTGATAGGATTTGACGGTCTTCGCCATCACCTGCATCGAGGCGGAATTGGAGCAACTTGTCAGAACCTTCCACTTTAGAAACTTCTTTGACTTCTGCGACACGGATCTCGACCTTATCAAAGTCTTCAAACTTGATTTCATCCTTGTTGAGTTTGAGTTCAACTTCATCTGGATTCCATTCTTTTTCGACGGCTGGTTTGTTGCTTTCCATTTGTTCTTTGATATAGGCAATCTCTTCTTCCATGTCGAGACGTGGGAAGATTGGTGTTCCTTTGGCAACAACAGTCACACCTGCAGGGAAATCTGCCAAGCTCAAGTTTTCTAGGCTAGAAACTTCTGCTAGACCAAGTTGTGCCAATACAGCGCGACTAGTTCCCATCATAAATGGCTCAATCATGTGAGCTACGACACGAAGGCTGGCTGCCAAGTGGCTCATGACACTTGCCAATTGGTCACGGTGCTCTTCATCCTTAGCCAAGACCCATGGGGCTGTCTCATCGATGTATTTGTTGGTACGTGAGATAAGTGTCCAGACTGCTTCTAAAGCACGTGGGTAGTCAACTGCTTCCATGTGTGTATGGTAGTCAGAGATAGATTGCTCTGCTACTTGAGCAAGAGCATTATCAAATTCAGTCACACCCTCTACATAGGCAGGAATTTGTCCATCAAAGTACTTGTTAATCATGGAAACTGTCCGGTTGAGGAGGTTTCCAAGGTCATTGGCTAATTCATAGTTGATACGACCTACATAGTCTTCTGGAGTGAAGGTTCCGTCTGAACCGACTGGAAGGCTACGCATGAGGTAGTAACGAAGTGGATCGAGACCAAAACGCTCTATCAACATTTCAGGATAGACAACGTTCCCTTTAGACTTAGACATCTTGCCGTCTTTCATGACAAACCAGCCATGCCCAATCAAACGTTCTGGCAATTTGATATCCAACATCATGAGAAGGATTGGCCAGTAAATTGAGTGGAAACGAAGGATGTCTTTCCCTACCATGTGGAAGACTGTTCCATTCCAGAACTTGTCAAAGTTAGCGTGTTCTTCTTGATCGTAGCCAAGAGCTGTCACATAATTTAGAAGGGCATCAAACCAAACGTAGACAACGTGTTTTGGATTGGAAGGGACTGGCACACCCCAGGTAAAGGTTGTACGAGAAACCGCTAAGTCTTCCAAACCTGGCTCGATGAAGTTACGCAACATTTCATTAAGACGACCATCTGGAGTGATGAAATCAGGGTGCGATTTGAAAAATTTAACTAAACGGTCTTGGTATTTGCTGAGGCGAAGGAAATAAGACTCTTCTGAAACCCACTCCACTTCATGACCTGATGGAGCAATACCGCCGGTTACATTTCCAGCTTCATCACGGAAAACTTCTGCAAGCTGGCTTTCTGTAAAGAATTCCTCATCTGAGACTGAATACCAACCAGAATATTCACCTAGGTAGATGTCATCTTGAGCAAGCAAGCGTTCAAAGACCTGAGCCACTACTTTTTCATGGTAGTCATCTGTTGTTCTGATAAATTTATCGTATGAGATATCGAGCAATTTCCAGAGTTCTTTGACTCCAACTGCCATGCCATCAACATAGGCTTGTGGTGTGATGTCAGCTTCTTCCGCTTTTTGTTGGATTTTCTGACCATGCTCGTCAAGACCTGTCAGATAAAAGACATCGTAGCCCATGAGACGTTTGTAGCGAGCTAGGACGTCACAAGCGATGGTTGTGTAGGCAGAACCGATATGAAGCTTACCAGATGGATAGTAAATCGGCGTTGTAATATAAAAATTCTTTTCAGACATAATTTTTCCTTTCCAGGCAAATGAAACCTGATTTTCTAACACTTCATTATATCATATTTTCGGTGATTTTCGATAGGAAAATCCATACAAAAACAAGACAGTCAAATGTCCATCTTGTTTTTTCTGCTCTATATCTTATTCATAACGAAGGGCTTCAATCGGATCAAGCTTAGACGCTTTATTGGCCGGCAAGACTCCGAAAATCATCCCAACACTTGCTGACACAGCCAAGCTAAAGAGAGCGATTGGGAGGGAAACCCCAACTTCAATACCTGCAATCATGTTTTGAAGCAATACTCCAGCTAACATGGTCATTCCAGCAGCAATCCCAAGACCAATGACACCACCTAGCAAGGTCAAGATCATAGATTCAATCAAAAACTGTACCAAGATATTAGCCCGAGTAGCTCCGAGAGCTTTCCGCAGACCAATCTCACGCGTGCGTTCTGTCACCGAAACCAGCATGATATTCATAACACCAGTTCCCCCGACAAAGAGAGAGATTCCTGCGATGGCACTGATAATGGTGGTCATAAAACCAAATAGTTGTTGTACCTCTTGGAAGGCGGCAGTTGCATCCGCAACTTGGTACTCCCCTTGCTGAAGACCAGCAATCTCAGTCAATTTTCGAGCCAACTCTGGTCCCAAGGTCTGCGTTAGACTAGTATCATTGACACGAAAGACGATGTTCGAGATTTCATCAGTATTAAAATTGGCTGCGAGAGAGATATTGGTCGTAATTGGAAGACCACCAATCCCAAAGGCTTTCGCAGTTTTGGCTTCATTACTAGTATAAACACCAATCACACGGTAACTAAATTCGTTGACAGAGATGACTTGATTAACCGCAGCTTCTGGACTATCAAACAAACTCTTGGCTAGTTCTTCATCCAGCAAAATCACACTGGCAAATTCCTTGTAGTCTTGCGGTCTTAGACTTCTACCCGCAACGATTTCATTTTCAACTGCGTTCATGTAGGTACTATTTCCGCCTGTCAGAGTCGCGCGTTCAACCTTCTTATCCTTATAAGATAGGGTGACGTTGGTCGAGTTGGTGACATAGTAACTGTCTACTCCTTTGAGTTTGGCAGCTTCCTTGACCCAGGATTCTAGTGGTTTTGGTGGTTCAACATGAACATCCTCTTCTTTCCCGCTGACTGTCAAAGCGGATTGTTTCTGCGTAAAGGAGCCATCCTTGCTCTTGATAGGTGAGAAAAAGACATGGATATCCTTCTGTGATTTGGTCATGTTTTTATTGACCTGACGAGACATGGAGTCTCCCAGAGCCATGATGACAACGACAGACGAAACTCCGATGATAATCCCAATCATGGTGAGGAAGGAACGCATCTTGTGAGCCATGATGGATGAAAAGGCAAATTTCAGATTCTGCATCTTAGTTTTCCTCCTTTTCTACCTGAGCGCTGTCAGACGAGATGACCNCATCACGAATGACAATTTGGCGTTTGGCATAAGCAGCAATCTCTGGCTCATGCGTGACCATGATAATGGTTTTCCCTTCCTTGTTTAACTCCACCAACAGCTGCATAATTTGATTTCCTGTCTTGGTATCCAAGGCTCCTGTAGGTTCGTCCGCTAAGATGATAGAGGGATTATTTACCAAGGCACGCGCAATCGCTACACGTTGCTTTTGACCACCTGATAACTCAGATGGCAAATGATGACTGCGCTCCGTCAGCTCAACCTTTTCCAAAAATTCCTCCGCCAATTTCCGACGTTTTGAAGCCGAAACACCAGCGTAAATCAAGGGCAATTCGACATTTTGAAGTGCATTGAGTTTGGACAAGAGAAAGAACTGCTGAAAGACAAAGCCGATTTGCTGATTGCGGACCTTGGCCAGTTGTTTCTCTCCAAGNCCTGCCACTTCTTGACCTTCAAGGTAGTACTCTCCACTGGTTGGTGTATCCAACATTCCGATGGTATTCATCAACGTAGACTTACCAGAACCAGATGGTCCCATAATGGCAACAAACTCACCTTCATGAACTTCTAGATTGATATTTTTAAGGACCTGCAGTTCTTGGTCACCATTTCGATAACTCCTGCAGATATTTTTGAGACTAATTAGTTTCTTCATCAGCCTTCACCTCTTTTCCTTCTTCCAAGGAAGATGTTGGATTACTGATGACCTTGGCACCGTCTGTCAAACCTGAAGTAATTTCTTGGTTGTCTGCGTCCGCATTCCCCAAAGTAACTTCTACCTTCTTCGCTTTTTTCTGGTCGTCAACGGTCCAAACATAGTTTTTGTCATTTTCGGTAACGACACTTGTCAAAGGAACAAGGATGGCTTTACTTTTGTTTTTGACTTCCACACTAACAGAGAAGCCTTGTTTCAACTCACCGATATCGCTAGTCACATCAACAGTATAAGGGTACTTAGATCCAGTATTCCCTCCAAGGGCTGCATTTGCTGCTTCTCCATTGTTTTTAGGATAATCAGAAATATAGCTGATTTTTCCAGTCCAGCTCTTATCTTGGTAAACCTTCGAAGTAAAGGTAACTTCTTGCCCAACAGAAAGGTTAGCAAGGTTGTATTCAGACAACTCCCCTTTGACCTGCAAGTTTTCATTACTTACGACATGTACTACAACTTGACTATTACCTGTTGGCGATTTAGAAACATTACGATTGACTTCAACTACAGTCCCTTCTAGTGTACTGAGGACAGTTGCGGCATCTAGCTGTGCTTGAGCCTTGTTGAGCTGAGCCACAGCATCTGCACGGTTATCCTTGGCATCACTGATTTGAGAGTCGATAGAGGATACGGAAGAAGTTGCGGCTGGTGCTTGCTCTGGAAGTCCAGCTTCTGTTGGAACTTGTGGGGAAGCTGGTGCAGCTGATGCATTTTCACGAGCCTTATTTAACTCCTCGATATGACGGTCTGCCTTTGCAACTGCACGANCGGCTGCATCATAGGCAGCTTGAGCATCTGCACTGCTGTATTTGACCAAAGCTTGCCCTTCTTCGACCTTGTCTCCAACCGAAACGAGAATTTCATCTAAATCTCCCTTACTAGCATCAAAATAAACGTATTGTTCATTTTTTGCTGTAACCGTGCCTGACAAGAGAACCGATGAAGCAACAGAACCTTCCTTAGCAGTAACGATATGAGAGGTTTCCTCCCTGACTGCTGACTGGGAAGGTTGTCTAAAAATCAAAATCCCCGCAGCACCGATAACAATAGCACTGGCAACACCAATCGCTGTGTATAATTGCCATTTTTTCGCCTTCTTATTTCTTTTCATATTTAAACTCCTTTATTCTTTTGCCTTACAAAAACCATTATATCAGAAACACCAAGTCCAAACAATGACAGTTCAGATGGAAACATTGACAATTCAGGATCATTATTTCGTTCGGTATTCGTTTATTGGGTTATTGTGCTAGATATATAATACAATATCTTTTTGAATTTGGCAAGCGTTTTTATAATTTTTTTACCGTAGCAGATTTTTGCATTCAAATAGTAAAAACGATAGAATATGACTATCAAAGCTATAAGGAGTTTTCTATGAGAGAATATGATATCATTGCCATCGGTGGAGGAAGCGGCGGCATTGCCACCATGAACCGAGCTGGTGAACATGGTGCTAAAGCAGCTGTTATCGAGGAGAAAAAATTAGGTGGAACCTGCGTCAATGTCGGCTGTGTTCCTAAGAAAATCATGTGGTATGGAGCTCAAATCGCTGAAAGCTTCCACCACTACGGCCCTGACTACGGTTTTACAAGTTCAGATGTTCAATTTGATTTTGCTAAACTTCGTCAAAACCGTGAAGCCTACATCGACCGTGCCCGCTCATCTTATGATGGAAGTTTCAAGCGCAACGGTGTTGATTTGATTGAAGGTCGTGCTCATTTCGTTGATTCCCACACAGTCAGCGTCAATGGTGAATTGATTCGTGCCAAACATATCGTGATTGCGACTGGTGCTCGTCCAAGCATCCCAACTATTCCTGGAGCGGAACTCGGTGGTAGCTCAGACGATGTCTTTGCTTGGGAGCAACTTCCTGAATCCGTTGCGATTCTTGGAGCTGGCTATATCGCCGTTGAATTAGCAGGTGTTCTCCACGCGCTAGGAGTAAAAACTGATTTGTTTGTCCGTCGCAATCGTCCCTTGCGCACTTTTGACAGCTACATCGTTGAAGGACTTGTCAATGAAATGGAAAAAACAGGTCTACCTTTGCACACACACAAGGTACCCGTCAAGCTCGAAGAAACGGATCAAGGTATTACCATTCATTTCGAAGATGGTTCTAGTCACACTGCAAGCCAAGTTATCTGGGCTACCGGTCGCCGTCCAAATGTAGATAGTCTTGAGTTAGAAAAGGCTGGCGTCACACTCAACCAACGTGGATTTATCCAAGTGGATGAGTATCAAAATACAGTTGTAGATGGCATCTATGCTCTTGGAGATGTTACTGGTGAGAAAGAACTGACCCCAGTAGCTATCAAGGCAGGACGTACCCTATCTGAGCGCCTCTTCAATGGGAAAACAAATGCTAAGATGGACTACACGACTATCCCTACTGTTGTCTTCTCCCACCCAGCAATCGGAACAGTCGGTTTAACTGAAGATCAAGCTATCAAAGAATACGGCCAAGATAATATCAAAGTCTACAAGTCAAGCTTTGCATCTATGTACTCAGCCGTTACAAACCATCGTCAAGAATCTCGCTTCAAACTCATCACAGCTGGTGCTGACGAAAAAGTTGTTGGCCTTCACGGACTTGGTTACGGAGTGGATGAGATGATTCAAGGATTCGCTGTTGCTATCAAGATGGGAGCAACCAAGGCGGACTTTGATGCTACAGTAGCTATCCACCCAACTGCCTCAGAAGAATTTGTAACCATGCGCTAATTATCGTAAGAGACCTCTTGAGGTCTCTTTTTACTTGCAAAATCGGCTGTTACAAAATTGTTACCTTGATTTCAAAAATAGGTTGACTTTTGTTTCTGAATTAGTATAATAGTTACTATAATTTTGAAAAGAGGTTAACAATCTTGAAAAAAGCTCATATCTATGCTATCCCTGCTATCGGTGCTGCTCTCATCGCCGTATTGGCACAAATCAGTCTCCCTATCGGTCCTGTCCCCTTCACTCTGCAAAACTTTGCGATCGGTCTGATTGCTACTGTTTTTAGACCCAGAGAAGCTGTTCTATCTGTAGCTCTCTATCTCTTGCTGGGTGCCATTGGTTTACCTGTTTTTGCAGGGGGAGGAGCTGGATTTCACGTTTTAGTCGGCCCAAGTGCAGGCTATCTTTGGTTCGACCTTGTCTATGCTGGACTTACATCTTATCTCATCCATCAAAATAGTGGCTACATTCGCATTTTCCTAGCCAACCTCTTGGGTGACTCCCTCGTCTTTGTCGGAGGTATTCTCAGCCTCCACTTCCTTGCCGGGATACCATTCGATAAGGCACTAGCTGTCGGTGTCCTTCCCTTTATCCTCCCTGATCTTGGTAAGATTATTGCCATTAGTTTCATTAGTCGTCCCCTACTCGAACGGTTGAAAAGCCTCCCATATTTTTCAAGATAAAAAAATAGTCCAGAACCATTGTTCTGGACTATTTCCTTTCCAATTACTTCCTAAGAACTAACTGAAAATTAACTCTCTTTTAGAGATTATTTATTTTTACGGCTTACAAAGTACAATCCACCAGTCACTGCCATCAAAGCAAGTCCTGCAACTACTGCTGCGCTAGATGCTTTTTCACCAGTGTTAGGAAGTTGAGGTTTTTGTCCTGGTTTTCCTGGTTCATTTGGTTTACCTGGTGTTGGTTTTTCTGGAGTGTGTGTATTTGTGATATTGAAGCCTTCTACTTTAGATGAATAACCTTCAACTGGAACTTCTACTACAGAGTATTCGATTGCTTGACCGTCTTTATAACGATCAAGGTCTGTGAACTCATAAGTCCAACCAGTTGCTTCTGAGGCTACCGCAGTCTTACCAGTGTCTTGACCATCCGCAAGAAGTTTCACTGTGATAGATGCTGGACGGATACCGTCTTGGTTCTCTTCATCTTTCCAGATCTTATGACCTTTTACAGATGTTTTCTCTGGAGCATGTGTATTGGTAACTGTGTAC
>NZ_RJNY01000026.1:0-20677 GCF_003942795.1 Streptococcus mitis | reverse complement strand
ATTAAAATTAGCTCGGGTGGAGCGGGATTTAACACAAGGGGATTTGGCAGAAGCTGTAGGTGTTACTAGGCAGACTATCGGCTTGATAGAAGCAGGGAAATACAATCCTAGTCTCTCCCTCTGCCAGTCCATTTGCAGATGCTTAGGCAAAACTTTAGATCAATTATTTTGGGAGGAAGAAGATGAAGGATAGAAAAAAGCTTGTGATCAAAGATGAACGTACGGAAAAATTGGATGGAAAGATTTCAGGAGAAATTCTCTTGGGAATGTGCTTATTTTTGGCACTGGAAATTTTTGCCAAAGTTTATATTTTTAATTTAACGCTTCTATCCTATTTGCCAGAATTACTTTTATTGATCGAAGTTGGTTTGTATGCCATTATTCGCCGCATGTATGTAGGAATTGATATTCGAGATATTGTTGAGAATACTGGAAAAGAAAGAATTTTATCTGCTTTGGGATTTTCTATAGTGATTTTATTGATTGATATCGTAGGCAATCGCGAGGAACTGGTCAATCTATTGACTTGGAAGTACTCCCTAAAAGTGGTTCTAGCAGTTATCATCTATCTCGTTGGGAGTTTTTCTATGGATAGAGTTATCCTATACTTGAATCGCAGAAATCAGCAAGTTTGGGAGGAAGAAGATGAAAAATAGATTTTTTTATTATCAATTATTAGACGAAAGGGAAGAACAACTGATTAACAAAGCTGGGATAGAGTCTTTTAATGTGTTTATCGGGCTCATTCTGCTAAGTTATTTGGTGGCTGTATTAGCACCTGCTCTTTTTAATCCTAATATTCTTCTGGTTACCCTTCTTTTAGGAATTTTCTTCTTTTTCAATCGTGCACGACAACTTGGAGTGACCTACTATAGTCGTTTTCATTTTACAATTGTAGGGTGTTTGCTGGTAACTCTTGCTATTACGACTCTCTTGATGTTGCAGAATTATCAATTCAATATCGAAATTTATCAGCACAATCCTTTGAACTTCAAATACTTGTCTGCTTGGGCCATTACTTATTTGATTTATCTTCCTTGGGTTTTTATCGGCAATCTCGGCCTTAAAAGTTATGGAGAATGGGCTCAAAAAAAGTTTGAGCAAGATATGGATGAACTGGAGAATGGAGAATAGCTTGTTAGCTTTTTATCAATCTTGGTAAAATGTGTTATAATAGTACTAATTTATCGGATGGTGTGAAAGTGGTAGAATACGTTCATACCTTTGTAAAAAAGGAAGAAGGAAAACAGATGTATCCAGATGATAGTTTGACATTGCACACGGACTTGTACCAGATTAACATGATGCAAGTTTACTTTGACCAAGAAATTCACAATAAAAGGGCGGTCTTTGAGGTTTACTTCCGCCAGCAACCTTTTCAGAACGGTTATGCAGTTTTTGCTGGTTTGGAAAGAATTGTACATTATCTTAAAGACTTGCGCTTTTCAGATAGCGATATTGCCTACTTGGAGTCGCTTGGCTATCATGGGGCATTTTTAGACTACCTCCGCAATCTCAAGTTGGAGTTGACGGTTCGTTCTGCCCAGGAAGGGGACTTGGTTTTTGCTAATGAGCCGATTGTACAGGTTGAAGGCCCTCTTGCCCAATGTCAATTGGTCGAAACGGCTCTCTTGAACATCGTTAACTTTCAAACCTTGATAGCGACCAAGGCAGCACGTATTCGTTCAGTCATTGAAGATGAACCCTTGATGGAGTTTGGGACACGTCGTGCGCAAGAAATGGATGCAGCTATCTGGGGAACACGCGCAGCGGTGATTGGTGGTGCCAATGGAACCAGCAACGTGCGTGCGGGTAAACTCTTTGACATTCCTGTCTTGGGGACTCATGCCCATGCCTTGGTACAGGTTTATGGAAACGACTATGAAGCCTTCAAGGCCTATGCGGCAACCCACCGTGACTGTGTCTTTTTAGTAGATACTTATGACACCCTTCGCATCGGTGTGCCAGCTGCTATTCAGGTGGCGCGTGAACTGGGTGATCAGATTAACTTTATGGGTGTGCGGATTGACTCTGGAGATATTGCCTACATTTCCAAGAAAGTCCGTCAGCAACTGGACGAGGCTGGATTTACAGAGGCTAAGATTTATGCTTCTAATGACCTAGATGAAAATACTATCCTCAACCTCAAGATGCAAAAGGCCAAGATTGATGTTTGGGGTGTGGGAACCAAGCTGATTACAGCCTATGATCAGCCAGCTCTTGGGGCAGTTTATAAGATTGTAGCTATCGAAGATGAGAATGGTCAGATGCGCAATACCATCAAACTGTCTAATAATGCGGAAAAAGTGTCTACGCCAGGTAAGAAGCAGGTATGGCGCATTACCAGTCGTGAAAAAGGCAAGTCAGAAGGCGACTATATCACTTATGATGGTGTGGATGTGAGTGACATGACAGAAATCAAGATGTTCCATCCAACTTATACCTACATCAAAAAGACCGTTCGAAATTTTGATGCCGTTCCTCTCTTGGTGGATATTTTCAAAGAAGGAACATTAGTTTACAACTTGCCTAGTTTGACTGAGATTCAGGATTATGCCCGTAAGGAATTTGACAAGCTTTGGGATGAGTATAAACGGGTTCTCAATCCGCAACATTATCCGGTAGACTTGGCGCGTGATATTTGGCAGGACAAAATGGACTTGATTGACAAGATGCGCAAAGAAGCCCTTGGTGAAGGAGAAGAAGAATGAGTTTGCAAGAAACGATTATCCAAGAATTGGGTGTCAAACCAGTGATTGACGCCCAGGAAGAAATCCGTCGTTCCATTGATTTCTTAAAGAGATACCTGAAAAAACACCCCTTCCTTAAGACTTTTGTACTAGGGATTTCTGGAGGACAAGACTCAACCTTAGCAGGGCGTTTGGCGCAATTAGCTATGGAAGAAATGCGAGCAGAGACAGGAGATGACAGCTACCAATTTATCGCTGTCCGCCTGCCCTATGGAGTACAAGCTGATGAAGCAGATGCACAAAAAGCTCTTGCTTTCATCCAGCCAGATGTCAGCTTGGTTGTGAATATCAAGGAGTCAGCTGATGCCATGACAGCTGCAGTCGAAGCGACAGGAAGCACTGTTTCAGACTTCAACAAGGGGAATATCAAGGCACGTAGCCGTATGATTGCCCAATATGCTCTGGCTGGTGCCCATAGCGGAGCGGTCATTGGAACAGACCATGCTGCAGAAAATATCACAGGCTTTTTTACCAAGTTTGGTGACGGTGGTGCAGACATTCTCCCTCTTTACCGCCTCAATAAACGCCAAGGAAAACAACTCTTGAAGGAACTTGGTGCAGACCCAGCCCTTTATGAAAAAATCCCAACAGCAGACCTAGAAGAAGACAAACCTGGACTTGCTGACGAAGTTGCACTTGGAGTCACTTACAATGAAATTGATGACTACCTAGAAGGCAAAACCATCAGTCCAGAAGCACAAGCAACCATCGAAAACTGGTGGCACAAAGGCCAACACAAACGCCACCTACCAATCACCGTATTTGATGACTTTTGGGAGTAAAAACCTCCANTGGAGGTTTTTACCCTGAGCCTGGAAATGAGAAAGCGAGGAAGGTCCGGGGGACCTTTTCAGCCCGAGTCTAGAAATAAGAAAACGAGTCAGATTCGGTAACTCGTAGAGTTCGATTTTCCTTATCTCACCTCCGCAACGATGACTAGGTTTGAAAAAGCTTGGTAAAGCGCATTTCAAACCAGACAGCGACTGCGTCAAGGGACTAGATAAAACACTTGTTTCCTAGCTGTTACTGAGTATAGTCTTTTTACCCTGAACCTAGAAATGAGAAAGCGAGGAAGGTCCGGGGGACCTTTTTAGCTTGAGCCTTAAGCTTAGAAAGCGAGGTAACATTATGAAAGCAATCGGTACGCAAATATTACAGACAGAACGTTTGATCTTGAGAAGATTTGTGGAGAGTGATGCGGAAGCCATGTTTCAAAATTGGGCTTCGTCTGCTAAGAATCTGACCTATGTCACCTGGGATCCTCATCTTGATGTTGAGGTGACTAGAAATTCGATTCGAAATTGGGTTGCATCCTATCCCAATCCCAACTATTACAAATGGGCCATTTGTCTCAAAGAAAATCCTGAGCAAGTGATAGGAGATATCAGCATCGTTGAGATGAATGAGAAAGATTCAAGTTGTGAAATTGGATATATTTTAGGAAAAAACTATTGGGGTCGTGGTATGATGACGGAAGCCTTGAGAGCTGTGTTAGACTTTTGTTTTACTCAAGCAGGCTTTCAAAAAGTCAGAGCTCGTTACGCCAGTCTTAACCCAGCTTCAGGCCGTGTGATGGAGAAGGCTGGAATGTCCTATCTAAAAACTATTGCCAATGGTGTGGAGAGAAAAGACTACGTTGCGGACCTTATTTATTACCAGATAAGTAGGGAAGACAGGTGATTTCTTTTCTGTTTCTATCAAAGTCAGACCTTGTCTGGCTTTTTTTGTGCCAGATTTCTGAATAAACTGATTAAATTCCTATTTTTCCCTATCATTGTCCCTGTTTTTTCTGGAGTTTTGGAGCTATAATAGTCCTATCAAATCAAAGAATGGAGGAAGGCAATGGACAATGTATTCTTTTTTATCAGTGTTTTTCTTGCTGGAATTCTTTCCTTCTTTTCTCCTTGTATCTTACCCTTGTTGCCAGTCTATGCAGGGGTCTTACTTGATGACAAAGATGGTTCTCAGGTTTCCAGCGGAAAATTTTCAATCTCAGTCGTTAGTCTATTGCGAACTCTGGCCTTTATAGCAGGGATTTCTTTTATCTTTATCTTACTGGGTTATGGAGCTGGTTTTTTAGGCAATTTGCTGTATGCTTCTTGGTTTCAGTATGTGACGGGTGCGATTATCATTCTCTTGGGCTTGCACCAGATGGAAGTCTTACATTTGCAGGGGCTCTACAAGGAAAAAAGGCTACAATTAAAGAGACAGGGTCAAAACGCTAACGGCTATAGTCAGGCATTTTTACTGGGGTTGACCTTTAGTTTTGCTTGGACGCCATGTGTAGGGCCGGTTCTGGGGTCTGTTTTGGCCTTAGCGGCTTCAGGTGGTTCAGGAGCTTGGCAGGGAGCTGGTCTCATGTTGGTTTACACACTGGGTTTGGCGCTACCATTTTTGGTTCTAGCTCTCGCCTCCAGCTATGTTTTGAAACATTTTCGAAAACTCCATCCTTACCTCGGAACCCTCAAAAAAGTGGGTGGTTTCCTCATTATCCTGATGGGAATCTTGGTGCTTTTGGGAAATGCTTCTATTTTGACAAGATTATTTGAATAGAAAGGAAAAAGAAATGAAAAAATGGCAAACATGTCTCCTTGGAGTCGGTTCAATTTGTTGTTTGGCAGCCTGTTCGGCTAAAACTATGTCAGACGAATCTACTATGAAGGAGCAAACCAAAACAGAACAAGTCAGTTCGCAAACTGAGACTAAGGGTCAGGCGGTTGCTGATTTTGAACTGATGGGAGTAGATGGTAAGACCTATCGTTTATCTGACTACAAAGGCAAGAAAGTCTATCTTAAATTCTGGGCTTCTTGGTGTTCCATCTGTCTAGCCAGCCTTCCAGATACGGACGAAATTGCTAAGAATGCTGGTGATGACTATGTGGTCTTGACAGTGGTATCTCCTGGTCACAAGGGGGAGCAAGCAGAAGCGGACTTTAAGAACTGGTACAAGGGCTTGGATTATAAAAATTTTCCGGTTTTAATTGATCCATCAGGCAAACTTTTGGAAAGTTATGGTGTTCGTTCTTACCCGACTCAAGCCTTTATAGACAAGGAAGGCAAACTGGTCAAAACGCAACCAGGTTTTATGGATAAGGATATGATTTTAAAAGAATTGAAAGAAATGGGGTAGAGAAAGGCTATGAATGATAAAGTAAAATTGTTTGTCTTGGCAGGGGTCATTCTCCTAGTCCTAACCGGTTTCTATTTCCTATTGATACGAAATGCAGGGCAGATAGATAGCTCGCAAATTGAGAAAGCATCAGTTAGCCAAGGAGGAAAAACAGTGAAAAAAACAGAAATTAGTAAAGACGCAGACTTGCACGAAATTTATCTAGCTGGGGGATGTTTCTGGGGAGTGGAGGAATATTTCTCACGCGTGCCTGGAGTGACAGATGCCGTTTCAGGCTATGCAAATGGTAGAGGGGAAACAACCAAGTACGAATTGATCAACCAAACAGGTCATGCGGAAACCGTCCATGTTACCTATGATGCTAATCAAATTTCCCTCAAAGAAATCCTGCTTCATTACTTCCGCATCATTAATCCAACCAGCAAAAATAAACAAGGAAATGATGTGGGGACTCAGTACCGTACTGGTGTCTATTACACAGATGACAAGGATTTGGAAGTAATCAACCAAGTCTTTGATGAGGTGGCTAAGAAATACGATCAACCTCTGGCAGTTGAAAAGGAGGCCTTGAAGAATTTTGTGGTGGCTGAGGACTATCACCAAGACTACCTCAAGAAAAATCCAAATGGCTACTGTCATATCAATGTCAATCAGGCTGCCTATCCCGTTATCGATGCCAGTAAATATCCTAAACCCAGTGATGAGGAATTAAAAAAGACCTTGTCACCTGAGGAGTATGCAGTTACCCAGAAAAATCAAACAGAACGAGCTTTTTCAAACCGCTATTGGGATAAATTTGAATCCGGTATCTATGTGGATGTGGCAACTGGTGAACCCCTCTTTTCATCAAAGGACAAGTTTGAGTCTGGTTGTGGCTGGCCTAGTTTCACCCAACCAATTAGTCTAGATGTTGTCACTTACAAGGAAGATAAGTCTTACAATATGACGCGCATGGAAGTGAGAAGTCGAGTTGGAGATTCTCACCTTGGCCATGTCTTTACAGATGGGCCTCAGGACAAGGGTGGCTTGCGCTACTGTATCAATAGTCTCTCTATCCGATTTATTCCCAAAGACCAAATGGAAGAAAAAGGCTATGCCTATTTACTAGATTATGTCGATTAAGAAGTCTTTCCTAAGCAGTTAGAGGAGAATTTTGCTATACTGATACTAGTAAGTGGGAAAGGAGCAGAGCATGACCTACACAATCTTAATCGTAGAAGATGAGTATCTGGTTAGACAAGGCTTGACCAAGTTGGTCAATGTAGCAGCCTACGGTATGGAAATCATCGGTCAGGCTGAAAATGGAAGACAGGCTTGGGACTTGATTCAAAAGCAGGTGCCAGATATCATTTTAACCGATATCAACATGCCTCAGCTAAATGGCATCCAGTTGGCCAGTCTGGTACGAGAAACCTATCCTCAGGTTCACCTAGTTTTTTTGACAGGTTATGATGATTTTGATTATGCCTTGTCTGCTGTCAAACTCGGTGTCGATGACTACTTGCTCAAGCCCTTTTCTCGTCAGGATATTGAGGAAATGTTGGGGAAAATCAAGCAAAAACTAGACAAGGAAGAAAAAGAAGAGCAGTTACAGGATTTACTGATCGATAAGTTTGAGGGAAACCTGGCTCAGAAGATCCAGTCCCATCTGGCTGACAGTCAATTTAGTTTAAAGAGCTTGGCCAGTGAATTGGGCTTTAGTCCGACTTATTTGAGTTCCTTGATTAAGAAAGAGTTGGGCCTGCCTTTTCAGGATTATCTGGTGAGAGAGCGTGTCAAACAGGCCAAGCTCTTGCTTCTGACCACGGATTTAAAGATTTACCAGATAGCCGAAAAGGTTGGTTTTGAAGATATGAACTACTTTACTCAACGTTTTAAACAGATTGCAGGTGTGACACCTCGTCAGTTTAAGAAGGGGGAAGGTCGATGAAGCGTTCTTCTCTCCTAGTCAGAATGGTTATTTCCATCTTTCTGGTCTTTCTCATTCTCCTAGCTCTGGTTGGGACTTTCTATTATCAATCTAGTTCATCAGCTATTGAGGCTACTATCGAGGGTAATAGCCAAACGACCATTAGCCAAACTAGCCACTTTATTCAGTCTTATATCAAAAAATTAGAAACCACCTCTACCAGTTTGACCCAGCAGAAGGATGTGTTGGCCTATGCTGAGAATCCTAACCAAGACCAAGCCAAGGGAATCCGAGATCTGTTTTTGACTATCTTAAAGGCAGACCAGGACTTGAAAACGGTGGTACTGGTCACCAAATCCGGTCAGGTTATTTCTACAGATGACAGTGTGCAGATGAAAACTTCCTCAGATATGATGGCTGAGGATTGGTACCAAAAGGCTATTCATCAGGGAGCTAAGCCAGTTTTAACCCCAGCTCGTAAATCAGATAGTCAATGGGTCATTTCTGTTACTCAGGAACTGGTTGATGCAGAGGGGGTCAATCTTGGCGTACTTCGTTTGGATATTTCCTACGAAACTCTGGAAGCCTATCTTAACCAACTCCAGTTGGGTCAGCAGGGCTTTGCCTTTATCATCAATGAAAACCATGAATTTGTCTACCATCCTAAACGTACTGTCTATAGCTCAGCGAGTGAAATGGAGGCCATGAAACCCTACATCGAGACGGGGCAGGGCTATACGCTAGACCATCAATCCTACGTCAGTCAGGAAAAGATTGCAGGAACAGATTGGACGGTTATAGGCGTGTCTTCGCTGGAGAAGTTAGACCAGGTTCGGAGTCAACTCATGTGGACCTTGCTTGGTGCTAGTGCCTTATCTCTTCTTGCCTGTCTCTGCTTGGTGTGGTTCAGTCTCAAACGCTGGATTGCCCCTTTGAAGGATCTGAGAGAAACCATGCTGGAAATTGCTTCTGGTACACAAAATCTTCGTGCTAAGGAAGCTGGCGCCTATGAACTGAGAGAAGTGACTCGTCAGTTCAATGCCATGTTGGATCAGATTGATCAGTTGATGGCAGATGTGCGCAGGCAGGAAGAAGCGACCCGGCAGTATGAACTTCAAGCCCTATCAAGTCAGATTAACCCCCATTTCCTCTACAATACTTTGGACACTATCATCTGGATGGCTGAATTTCAGGATAGTCAGCGAGTGGTTCAGGTGACCAAGTCCTTGGCAACCTATTTCCGCTTGGCGCTCAATCAAGGGAAGGATTTGATTTCTCTTTCTGATGAAATCAATCATGTTCGCCAGTACCTCTTTATCCAGAAACAACGCTATGGTGATAAGCTGGAGTATGAGATTGATGAAGATCCTGACTTTGATAATTTAGTCTTGCCTAAACTGGTGCTACAACCCCTTGTAGAAAATGCTCTTTATCACGGCATTAAGGAGAAAGATGGACAGGGACATATTAAAGTTTCCGTCCATAAAAAGGATTCAGGACTAATCATCCGCATTGAGGATGATGGTGTTGGTTTCCAAGCTACTAGCGATAGTAGTCAAAGTCAGCTCAAACGTGGAGGAGTTGGTTTGCAAAACGTTGATCAACGCCTCAAACTTCATTTTGGAGACAATTACCAGATGAAGATCAATTCTGCACCCGAAAAAGGGACGGCGATTGAAATATACATCAATAAAATAGAAACAAGTTAGCTCCCAGTCTATTCTGGGAGTTTTGCTTTTAAAATTTCGATTGATTAGTTGGCCTTGATAAAATCAGTAAAAAAAGATATGATAGATAGTGACAAAAGAGGTATCAAGTATGAAGGAAAAAGACATTCAAAGAGCAACAAGCCAGATTGTAGAAGATGTATTAGAAAAGGCTAATTTGAAGCAAGGAGCTATCTTTGTTTTGGGCCTTTCTTCTAGTGAGGTGATGGGTGGTCAGATTGGCAAGGAATCCAGTCAAGAAATTGGGGAAATCATTGTGAAAACCATTCTAGATATCCTAGAGGGAAAAGGAATTCATCTAGCTGTTCAAGGTTGTGAACATGTCAATCGTGCCCTCGTTGTTGAACGTCAGGTGGCAGAGCAGTTTGGTCTGGAAATCGTCAGTGTCCTTCCGACTCTTCATGCGGGAGGTTCGGGTCAGCTAGCAGCCTTTAAGTTTATGCAGGATCCAGTTGAGGTTGAATTTATCAAGGCCCATGCTGGATTGGATATCGGAGATACTGCAATTGGCATGCATGTTAAGCATGTTCAGGTACCAATTCGCCCTCTTTTGAGGGAAATTGGGCATGCCCATGTAACGGCTCTTGCAAGTCGTCCAAAACTCATTGGAGGTGCGCGTGCGAAGTATCCACAAGATTCTATCAGAAAGTCGTAAAATCATTCTGTAGTAAAAGAAAAACAATTCGGTTTTTAATTTCTGAAAAGCAAAAGACAGAGGAAACAACGGTATAGATACCATGACTTCCTCTGTTCTTTTTTGTTGAATTTTTGTGTAAAGTGCTCCAAATAAGATCAGTTTTTACAAGAAGAAGGGGTGCTATCTGATGGATAATTGCCAAAAGTAGAAAAAAGCAACTTAGAGAAGATTTTCCGTTATAGAAATCAGTAAACAAAGCTGGATTTAGCTGTTCTAGGTCGGCTTTTTTGTGCTATACTTAAGGTATGCATAGAAAAACAGTGATTGATTTTAGAGCTTTGGGGGAGAGATACACTTTTACCCAGCCTATAAAAGAGTTGAAAACGAGAGATTTGGCAGAAGTGATAGACTTGCTGGCACAAGTGGAAAGCTACCAAGAGCAAGGCTATTATGTGGTGGGCTACGTCAGTTACGAGGCCGCTCCTGCTTTTGAGGAAAAACTAGCAGTTCACAAGCTTCCTCTACTGGGCGAATATTTGCTTTACTTTACCGTTCATGATAGGGTGGAAACATCCCCTATTCCTCTGACTTATGAGGAAGTAGATCTGCCTTCAAAGTGGCAGGAAGTAACGTTTGCAGCAGACTATGAAAAAGCTATTTCCCAGATTCACCATCATTTGCGTCAGGGGGACACTTATCAGGTAAATTACACTGTCCAACTCAAGCAAGACTTGAGTGCCAATCCTTTTGCCATCTACAATCGCATGGTGGTAGAACAGGAGGCGGGCTACAATGCCTATGTTGAACATGATGAGATGGCAGTGATTTCCATGAGCCCAGAGCTCTTTTTTGAGCAAAATGACCGAGAATTAACGACTCGCCCAATGAAAGGAACAACCCAGCGTGGAGTGACTGACCAAGAAGATCTTGCCCAAGCTAGCTGGCTAGAACAGGATCCTAAAAATCGCTCTGAAAACATGATGATTGTGGACCTCTTGCGCAACGATATGAACCGTATTTCTGAAGTGGGCAGTGAGCATGTAGAACGTCTGTGCCAAGTGGAGCAGTATTCAACTGTTTGGCAAATGACGTCGACCATCAAGAGTCAGTTACGACCGGATGTGGACCTGGTTACCATTTTTCGCTCTCTCTTTCCTTGTGGTTCCATAACGGGAGCACCGAAAATTGCGACCATGGAAATCATCAAGGATTTGGAGCCCCAACCTAGAGGAGTTTACTGTGGAACGATTGGTCTCTTGCTTCCAAATGGGCGACGAATTTTCAATGTCGCCATTCGAACCATTCAACTGCATCAAGGGAAAGCCATCTATGGAGTGGGTGGTGGCATTACTTGGGATAGTACTTGGCAATCTGAATACCGAGAGGTTCATCAAAAGGCGGCTGTTCTCTATCGTAAACAAGCACGTTTCCAATTGATTACAACTGGGAGAATCAGCCAAAAACAACTGTTGTTTGAAGATCAACATCTGGAAAGACTGACAAAGGCGAGTCGTTATTTTGCCTATCCTTTTGATTCAGAAGAACTGAGACAAAAGATAGAGGAAGAGTGTCAAGCTTGTGATTCCCACCAAGACTACCGTTTGCGAATTAGTCTCAGCAAATCTGGAGAGATGAAACTCAGTCGCCAAATCTTAACACCCCTCAGTCCAAGTTTCTGCAAAGCCAAACTTTGTCTGCAAGAAGTAGATTTGAATCAATCATTTACCTACTTTAAAACAACTCATAGACCGCATTTGAGCCTAGGGGAGCAGGAGAAAATTTACCACAATAAGTCAGGAGAACTGCTTGAGACCTCCATTGGAAATCTGGTTCTGAAAATTGCCGGAAAACTCTATACACCGCCTATCAGACTAGGAATTTTGCCAGGAATTTACCGTCAGCATTTGCTAGGAAAAGGACAGGCAGAGGAAAAAGTTCTGACTGTGCCAGACTTGGACCAAGCAGAAGCTATCTATGGCTGTAACGCAGTCAGAGGTTTGTATGAGTTGGAAGTGAATTCTAAATAAACTTTATAAATCAAAAAATATAATGGATATGTTGAATTGTTGGATTAAGTTTGATAAAATAAGAGGAAAACGATGTCATTTTATGGGAGGAAATGATGAAAAAAACAGTTCTTTTTAAAGCTGGTATAGCTAGCTTTTCTGCGTTGATGATGCTCGCTCAACCGACTTTTGCTAATGATACAATTCACTTTTCAAATTGTACAGAAGCGTGGGAAAATGGTTATTCTGATATCCATAGAGGAGAGCCTGGATATTCTTCAAGACTAGACAAAGATGGTGATGGAGTTGCCTGTGAACGCTCAAAAGCTCCTCGAGGTGTTTTTAAACCACGCCAATCTAGTCCACAGAATAGAGTTTCTTCTAGTGGATGGGTTAAGCAGGATGGATATTGGTATTATTCTGACAATGGTAATCCAGTAACAAATTCTTGGAAAGGAGATTACTATCTCAAATCAGATGGGACAATGGCTCAGAGTGAGTGGATATACGACTCATATTACAAAGGATGGTATTATCTTAAATCGGATGGTTCGTATGCACGAAACACATGGATAGGAAGTTATTATCTAAAACCAAACGGAAAGATGGCTCAAAGTGAATGGATTTATGATTCATCATACCAAGCTTTTTATTATTTGAAATCAAATGGATCTTATGCCAAAAATGCTTGGCAAGGCGCTTTTTATCTCAAAGCGAACGGTAAAATGGCACAAGGTGAGTGGATTTATGACTCTTCTTATCAATCCTGGTACTACTTGAAATCAGATGGTTCATACGCTCGTAATACTTGGCAAGGAAATTACTATTTGAAATCAGATGGTAAAATGGCAAAGAATGAGCGAGTTGATGGTGGCAGATACTACGTAGATGGTTCTGGCCTTTGGAAACCATAAATCAGAATAATTTCTAGGAAGTTAATGCAAACCTTTGCACAAAACAGACGATTCTGTTATACTATATCTGTAAGCATTTTCAATTAAAAAGGAGAAGACGATGAGTCAAAAGATTATTGGGATTGACCTTGGTGGAACATCTATCAAATTTGCAATTTTAACTCAAGAGGGAGAAATCCAAGAAAAATGGTCTATCAAGACTAACATTTTGGATGAAGGAAGCCATATCGTAGATGATATGATTGAGTCTATTCAACATCGTTTGGACTTGCTTGGATTGTCAGCTACGGACTTCCGAGGCATTGGAATGGGATCACCTGGTGTGGTTGACCGTGAGAAAGGAACTGTTATCGGTGCCTACAACCTAAACTGGAAAACCCTTCAACCGATTAAAGAAAAGATTGAAAAAGCCTTGGGCATTCCATTCTTCATCGATAATGATGCCAACGTAGCTGCTCTTGGTGAGCGCTGGATGGGCGCTGGTGACAACCAACCAGACGTTGTCTTTATGACACTTGGTACCGGTGTTGGTGNCGGTATCGTGGCAGAAGGCAAATTGCTTCACGGTGTTGCTGGTGCTGCTGGTGAGCTTGGTCACATCACTGTTGACTTTGACCAACCAATCGCATGTACCTGTGGTAAAAAAGGCTGTCTTGAGACAGTTGCTTCAGCAACAGGGATTGTCAACTTGACTCGTCGTTATGCTGATGAATACGAAGGCGATGCGGCCTTGAAACGCTTGATAGACGACGGTGAAGAAGTAACAGCAAAAACTGTCTTTGACCTTGCAAAAGAAGGGGACGACCTTGCTTTGATCGTTTACCGTAACTTCTCGCGTTACTTGGGAATCGCTTGTGCCAATATCGGCTCAATCCTCAATCCTTCAACAATCGTTATCGGTGGTGGGGTGTCAGCTGCGGGAGAATTCCTTCTACAAGGCGTGCANAAGGTTTATGATGAAAATACCTTCCCACAAGTACGCACATCCACTAAATTGGCTCTTGCAACTCTAGGAAATGACGCTGGAGTTATCGGAGCAGCATCACTTGTATTGCAATAAAATAGATTGATAATAGAGCTTGGTTATCCATCAAGCTCTTTTTTTAAAGTCGAATAAAACGAAATAGGTTTTAATTTTGGGAAGGAATCGCTAAATGGACACATCAAAACAACCCATGCTTGAATTAGCCTTGTCTATCGCGACGGAAGCTCATAGAGGACAATTTGATAAGGCAGGGATAGATTATATAGAACATCCAATTTTTGTTGCGAGCCAAGTTGATTCTGAAGAAGAGAAAGCAGTGGCTCTACTACATGATGTTATTGAGGATAGTTCCGTTACTGCTGAAGAGTTACTAAATGCGGGTTTACCAGAGACAGTAGTTACAGCCGTTCAGATTTTGTCAAAGAAAAAGGGACAAGACTATCAAACCTATATGAAAACTGTGAAATCCAATCCTCTTGCGAGAGCCGTAAAATTAGCTGACTTAAAACATAATTCAGATTTATCGAGACTTGAGACTATTACTGACAAGGATTCGGAACGATTAGAAAAATATAAAAAGGCCATTGATTATCTGAGTATGTAGAAAAGATTTTTTATGCTATACTAGTTAGGACAATAAATGAGGTGAGAATAAATGACAAAAGCAGATACGATTTTTAAAGAAAATATAGAACGAATTTTTAAGGAAGGTGTCTTTTCTGAGCAGGCACGTCCTAAGTATAAGGATGGGACAGTTGCCAATTCCAAGTACGTAACGGGTGCCTTTGCGGAGTATGACTTGGCCAAGGGGGAATTCCCCATTACAACCTTGCGTCCCATTGCGATCAAATCAGCTATCAAGGAAGTACTTTGGATCTACCAGGATCAGTCTAATAGCCTAGAAGTGCTGAATAGCAAGTACAATGTTCACTACTGGAATGACTGGGAAGTGGGAGATACGGGAACCATTGGTGAACGCTACGGTGCGGTCGTTAAGAAACACGATATCATTAATAAGATTCTCAAGCAGTTGGAAGCCAATCCCTGGAACCGTCGCAATATCATTTCACTCTGGGATTACCAAGCATTTGANGAGACAGACGGCCTCCTTCCATGCGCCTTTCAGACCATGTTTGATGTCCGTCGCGTTGATGGGGAAATCTATCTAGATGCGACCTTGACTCAGCGTTCTAATGATATGTTGGTGGCCCACCACATTAACGCTATGCAGTATGTGGCTCTTCAGATGATGATTGCCAAGCATTTCGGCTGGAAGGTTGGGAAGTTTTTCTATTTTATCAACAACCTTCATATCTATGATAATCAGTTTGAACAAGCAGAGGAATTGCTCCGCCGTGAGCCGTCAAACTGCCAACCACGTTTGGTTTTAAATGTTCCTGATGGGACCAATTTCTTTGATATCAAAGCGGAAGACTTTGAGTTGGTTGACTATGATCCAGTTAAGCCACAGTTGAAGTTTGACCTAGCTATTTAATACTCTTCGAAAATCTCTTCAAACCACGTCAGCGTCGCCTTACCGTAGATATGGTTACTGACTTCGTCAGTTCTATCTACAACCTCAAAGCAGTGCTTTGAGCAACCTGCGGCTAGCTTCCTAGTTTGCTCTTTGATTTTCATTGAGTATAAAAGAAAATAAAAAGAAGTTGAGATTTCTCAACTTCTTTTGTATATTAATGTGATACGCGACGGCGAGCTGCTTTTTTGCGGTTTTCTTCGATGAAAGCTGCTTTTTGCTCTTCTGGCTCAATCACTTTCTTTTTAATTGCGTATACTGCACCTGCAACGGCAGCGACAGTGCCTGCGACACCTGTTACAAGACCTTTAGCGAATCCTTTAGCCATGAGTCTTCCTCCTTTATCTTCCCGAACAGTCAGGCTCCTCAAGAGGTAGCATTTTTCTGACTGACCTTTTTGTGATATAATAATAGTAACGAAAAAATGGGAATTTTTCAAGGAAAAAAGATGAAAACAAAAATAATTGTGATTGTTGGACCGACTGCTGTTGGGAAGACAGCCCTGGCTATTGAAGTGGCCAAGCGCTTTGGTGGAGAGGTGGTCAGTGGCGACAGTCAGCAAGTTTATAGAAGGTTAGATATTGGGACGGCCAAGGCTAGCCCAGAGGAGCAAGCTGTTGTTCCTCATCATTTGATTGATGTCAGAGAGGTGACCGAGTCTTACTCGGCTTTTGATTTTATTTCAGAAGCTAAGAAGGCTATTGAGGATATTCATAACCGTGGTAAACTAGCTATTATCACGGGTGGTACAGGGCTTTATATCCAGAGTTTGCTGGAAGGCTATCATCTAGGTGGGGAGACTCCCCATGAGGAGATTTTGGCTTATCGAGCTAGTTTGGAGCCTTATTCAGATGAGAAATTAGCTCATATGGTGGAGCAAGCAGGCCTTGCAATTCCCCAGTTTAACCGTCGTCGTGCTATGCGTGCCTTGGAAATTGCCCATTTTGGTCAGGATTTGAAAAATCAGGAAAGTCCTTATGAACCACTGATTATCTGCTTGGACGATGAACGCAGTCAGCTTTATGAGCGTATCAATCGCCGAGTGGATCTGATGTTTGAGGCTGGTCTTTTGGATGAGGCCAAGTGGCTTTTTGATTATTATCCAGATGTACAGGCTGCTAAAGGCATTGGCTACAAGGAACTCTTTCCTTATTTCCGTGGGGAGCAAACTCTTGAGGAAGCGAGCGAGAGTCTCAAGCGGGCGACGCGTCGTTTTGCCAAGCGTCAGCTGACCTGGTTCCGTAATCGCATGCAGGTCACCTTTTATCAGATAGGAGAGCCTGGCGTGCAGGACCGCATTTTAAGCCAGATTGAGGAGTTTTTACATGATTGAAACGGAGAAAAAAGAAGAACGAGTCCTGCTCATTGGTGTTGAACTGCAGGGCATGGACAATTTTGACCTCTCCATGGAAGAGTTGGCCAGTCTGGCTAAGACAGCTGGGGCAGTCGTAGTCGATAGCTACAGACAAAAACGGGAAAAGTATGACTCCAAGACCTTCGTCGGATCTGGTAAGTTGGAAGAAATCGCTCAAATGGTAGATGCAGAAGAAATTACCACTGTCATTGTCAATAACCGTCTGACACCACGGCAAAATGTCAATCTAGAGGAAGTTCTGGGTGTTAAAGTTATTGACCGTATGCAGTTGATTCTGGATATCTTTGCTATGCGGGCTCGAAGCCATGAAGGAAAACTTCAAGTGCATTTGGCCCAGCTTAAGTACCTCTTACCTCGCTTGGTTAGTCAGGGAATTATGCTCAGCCGTCAGGCAGGGGGAATTGGTTCCCGTGGTCCTGGTGAAAGCCAGCTGGAGCTGAACCGTCGTAGTGTTCGCAACCAAATCACAGATATCGAACGCCAACTCAAGGTGGTTGAGAAAAATCGGGCGACAGTCAGAGAAAAGCGTCTGGAGTCGAGTACCTTTAAGATTGGTTTGATTGGTTACACCAATGCTGGGAAATCAACCATCATGAACACCTTGACCAGTAAGACCCAGTACGAAGCAGACGAGCTGTTTGCGACTCTGGATGCGACAACTAAAAGCATCCATCTGGGAGGCAATCTACAGGTGACTTTAACTGATACGGTTGGCTTTATCCAAGATTTACCGACTGAATTGGTATCCAGTTTCAAGTCGACTTTGGAAGAAAGCAAGCATGTGGATCTACTAGTTCATGTCATCGATGCCAGCAATCCTTATCACGAGGAGCATGAAAAAACGGTTCTGTCTATCATGAAAGACTTGGATATGGAGGATATTCCTCGTCTGACCCTTTATAATAAAGCGGATTTAGTGGAGGATTTCACGCCTACCCAAACGCCGTATGCCCTCATTTCTGCCAAGTCTGAGGATAGTCGTGAGAACTTGCAAGCATTGTTTTTGGAGAAGATCAAGGATATTTTTGAAGTCTTTACCCTGCGCGTGCCCTTTTCTAAGTCTTACAAGATTCATGATTTGGAAAGTGTAGCGATTCTGGAAGAGCGCGACTATCAAAATGACGGGGAAGTGATTACAGGCTACATTTCTGAGAAAAATAAATGGAGGTTAGAAGAATTTTATGACTGATATTAAAACGTTGGCTCTAAAATATGGGGGCTATACAAGTCTGGATAAGGTCTATCTAGATCAACTTCTAGCTGGCAAAACAGAGCAAGAGCAGTTGGCACTTATCACACCTCCTCCGAGTGTAGTCAATGCCTACTTTGCTGAACTCTACCAGAAAAAGAGTCCTGAAGCTGCGACGGATTATTTTTCAGAAGTCAGTCAGGAACTGAACCTCTACAATACTAAGCCAAGTTTCACCTTTGAAAACAAGCCCTTTATTCGTCTTAATCTGTCTGGTAAATCCTTTGGGTTTTGCTATGAGAGTGAGGGCTTGGGGCGAATTTTCTCTGAAAATGAAGAGGAAATCTCGAATGACTTGCTTTTTGAGATTGCGCAAATTTTCCCCCATCAACTCGTCTTTGAAGAGTCTGGAAAGATTTACATGAAGGCTGTAGGGGGCGAGGAAGTTGTTAGCGTGGAAAGTCTCACAGCCTTGACAGATTTAGAAAGTTTGGCTGATGGTCGCAAGCGTCTCAAAGGATACAGCCAAGAGGATTTACTGCAAGAAGCTGTTGCTTTTTCTGGTAAGCGCTATTTCCGCTCGGAAAACCGCACAGCCATGTTATATATTGATTAATTAGAAAGTATCGAATGGATATTCAATTTTTAGGAACAGGGGCTGGTCAGCCCTCTAAAGCCCGCAACGTCTCAAGTCTCGCCCTGAAACTCTTGGATGAGATTAACGAAGTTTGGCTCTTTGACTGTGGAGAAGGAACGCAAAATCGCATTCTGGAAACCACGATTCGACCACGTAAGGTCAGCAAAATCTTTATCACCCACCTGCATGGAGACCATATCTTTGGCTTGCCAGGCTTCCTTTCTAGTCGTGCCTTTCAGGCCAATGAAGAGCAGACAGATTTGGACATCTATGGACCTCAAGGAATCAAGTCCTTTGTCTTAACCAGTCTACGTGTGTCGGGTTCTCGTCTGCCTTACCGCATTTATTTTCATGAGTTTGACCAAGATTCTCTAGGGAAAATCCTTGAGACCGATAAATTCACTGTGTATGCAGAGGAGCTGGACCACACTATTTTCTGTGTTGGCTATCGTGTCATGCAAAAGGACTTAGAAGGTACCTTGGATGCTGAAAAACTTAAGGCAGCTGGTGTCCCATTTGGCCCGCTTTTTGGAAAAATCAAAAACGGTCAGGATGTTGTTTTGGATGATGGGACTGAAATCAAGGCGGCAGACTATATCTCAGCTCCCCGTCCAGGTAAGATTATCACTATTCTTGGTGACACCCGAAAAACCAATGCCAGTGTGCGTCTAGCTGTCAATGCCGATGTCCTTGTCCATGAGTCGACTTATGGCAAGGGTGATGAGAAGATTGCCCGCAATCACGGTCACTCAACCAATATGCAGGCAGCACAAGTAGCAGCAGAAGCAGGTGCTAAGCGCCTCTTGCTCAATCATATCAGTGCTCGTTTCCTCTCAAAAGATATCAGCCAGCTCAAGAAAGATGCAGCAACTGTTTTTGAAAATGTTCATGTGGTCAAAGACTTGGAAAAAGTGGAAATTTAGAAGATTGAGAAAGGATAAATATGTCTACAATTCTCATTACAGGTGCTAGCGGTGGCTTAGCCCAAGAAATGGTCAAACTCTTGCCAAATGACCAACTCATCTTACTAGGTAGAAACAAGGAAAAACTAGCCCAACTATATGGAAATCATTCTAATGTAGAATTGATTGAAATCGACATTACTGATGACTCAGCCCTAGAAGCTCTGGTAGCTGACCACTATCTCCATTATGGCAAGATTGATGTCTTGATTAACAATGCTGGATATGGAATTTTTGAAGATTTCGACCGGATTTCTGACAAAGACATTCACCAGATGTTTGAGGTCAATACCTTTGCTCTGATGAATCTGTCTCGTCGTCTTGGAGCCCGCATGAAAGAAAACCGAAAAGGCCATATCATCAATATCGTCAGCATGGCAGGTTTGATAGCGACTAGCAAGTCCAGTCTTTACTCAGCGACCAAGTTTGCGGCTATTGGATTTTCAAATGCTCTGCGCCTCGAACTCATGCCCTATGGTGTCTATGTAACGACGGTCAATCCAGGTCCAATCCGCACAGGATTTTTTGACCAAGCAGACCCAGATGGGACCTACCTCAAGTCGGTTGACCGCTTTCTCTTAGAACCAGATGCAGTCGCTAGAAAGATTGTCAAAACCATAGGAAAAAACAAACGGGAACTCAATCTCCCAGTTTTGTTGAACCTAGCCCATAAGTTTTATACTCTCTTTCCTAAGTTAGCTGATAACTTGGCAGGGGGAATCTTTAATTATAAGTAAAAAAGTTCCTTACAAAAGGAACTTTTTTATAATGGCTCTTTGTCAACTGTAGTGGGTTGATGAAAAGCTATACCCTGGAGAGGACCAAATTGGTTCTCTCCTTTTTGATGTTCAAAGCAATGAGAATTCTAGTTTTAAAGTTGTCAAAGTTCCGAAAGCCAAAAGCATTTCGCTTGATGACTTTG
>NZ_RJNY01000025.1:0-21100 GCF_003942795.1 Streptococcus mitis | reverse complement strand
CTCTTTTACATTAATGAAAAGGACAATCAATGAAAAAAGCAATGTTAATTATCAACCCTACTTCTGGTGGGGAAAAGGCTTTGGATTATAAGGTCAAGCTGGAGAATAAAGCCAAAGATTATTTTGAGCATGTGGAAACAAAAATTACCGAAAAAGCACTGGATGCAACACACTTTGCTGAGGAAGCGTCTCGTGAGGAGTACGATGCAGTGGTTGTTTTCGGTGGAGACGGGACTGTCAATGAAGTCATTTCGGGTATTGCTGAGAGAGACTACATTCCTAAGTTAGGGATTATCCCTGGTGGGACGGGTAACCTCATTACGAAACTGTTGGAAATCAATCAAGACATCGATGGCGCGATAGATGAACTCGATTTTAACTTAACCAACAAGATTGATATCGGTAAAGCAAATGATAACTATTTTGGTTATATCTTTAGTATCGGTTCTCTGCCTGAGGCGATTCACAATGTTGAAATCGAGGACAAGACAAAATTTGGTATCCTTGCCTATGCTGTAAATACAATGAAGTCTGTCATGACGGATCAGGTCTTTAACATTAAGATTGAGACAGAAAATGGAAATTATGTTGGTGAAGCTAGTCATGTTTTGGTTCTCTTGACAAATTACTTCGCTGATAAGAAAATCTTTGAAGAAGACAAAGATGGCTATGCTAATATTTTGATTCTAAAAGATGCGTCAATTCTTACTAAATTGTCAGTTATCCCTGATTTATTAAAAGGGGATGTTGTCGTAAATGACAATATCGAGTATCTGAAAGCTCGACATATAAAAATCTCTTCAGATAGTGAATTGGAAACGGATGTTGATGGCGACAAATCCGATAATCTACCTGTAGAAATCAAGGTACTAGGTCAGCATATTGAGGTCTTTTCACAACCGAAAGAGTAGAAGGTAAAACTAATTTAACTATTAGTGAGAAATCAAGTTTCATATCAACGATAGGAGGAGAAATGAATTCTCTATTTGATGAATTTCGAACAATTTGCTCTCATTTAAACCAAGTCGGAATCACACCGACGCTCATGGGGTCTTTGGGGTTTGAATACCGATCAAATGAAGAATGGGGGCCGTCTGACATTGACATTCATGTGGCTGGTGACCCTAGAGGTTGGGAAGCACCTGATCATCTCAGAATTTATGACTGGGACAAGATAATGAAAGTGATGAACCACTTAGGCTATACCTTGGTAGATATTCACGAGCATGAATTCCAAAAGGATGGTCTGAGAGTTGAGTTTGGAAGTATCAATTCCTTACCAGATTTTGCAGGAGTATCGGAATCGGATATTGAGCTGATTCATCTCGATGACATCACATTTCGTGTTCCAAACCTAAAACAGTATTTAAGTATTTACAAGGCTTCTTCCCAAGATTCCTATCGAAATAACCACAATAACAATAAGGATTTTAAAAAGATAGAGTGGCTGGAAAGACAGTTGTAAATCATCATTTGAAAAGTAGCAAGTTGTAAGACTGGCTGCTTTTTTATTTATATAAACAATCCACTCAAAACTACAGACAAGTCTTGAAAATAAAATTTTAAAGTAGTATACTAGAATCACAATTATGAAAACGTTTGCGTCGTAAAGCGATTCAAAGTAAACTAGGAGACAGATATAATGGAATTGACTGCCATTTACCATAGACCAGAGTCGGAGTATGCTTATCTTTATAAAGACAAGACAATGCACATTCGTATCCGGACCAAGAAAGATGATATTGAAAGCATCCATTTGCATTATGGAGACACTTTTATCTTTTTAGAGGACCATTATGAAGCAAGCAAGGTGATGGTCAAAGTTACTTCTGATGCCTTATTTGATTACTGGCAAGCGGAAATTACGGTTGGCTATGCGCGACTCCAGTATCTCTTTGAACTGAAAGATAAGCAAGCTCAGAGTATTTTGTATGGCGATAAGGGATGTGTTGAAAACACGCTAGAAAATCTTCATTATGAAGGAAATGGATTTAAAATTCCTTATATCCATGAGATTGATGCTTGCCATGTTCCTGACTGGGTGGCAAATACAGTTTGGTATCAGATTTTCCCAGAACGCTTTGCTAATGGGAACCCTGAGATTTCACCTGAAGGTGCGCTAGCTTGGGATTCCTCTATCAAACCAAAGACGAGCGATTTCTTTGGTGGTGATTTACAAGGTATTATTGACCATCTGGATTACTTGCAAGATTTAGGCATTACAGGACTTTATCTCTGTCCGATCTTTGAATCCCCAAGCAATCACAAGTACAATACAACGAATTATTTTGAAATTGACCGTCATTTTGGAGACAAGGAAACCTTCCGTCAACTGATCGACCAAGCCCATCAGAGAGGCATGAAGATCATGCTGGACGCTGTTTTCAACCATATTGGGGACAAATCTCCACAATGGCAGGATGTTCTCAAACATGGTGAAGATTCCGTTTACAAAGATTGGTTCCATGTTCAAGAGTTCCCAGTGACCAAGGATAAGCTGGGGAATCCAAGAAAGCTCCCTTATCATACCTTTGCCTTTGCTAGCTATATGCCCAAGCTCAATACGGCCAATCCTCAAGTGAAGGACTATTTGTTGAGCGTTGCGACCTACTGGATTGAAGAGTTTGATATTGATGCTTGGCGCTTGGATGTGGCTAATGAAGTGGACCACCAATTTTGGCGAGATTTCCATAAGGCTGTCTTGGCTAAAAAGCCTGACCTTTATATTCTTGGAGAGGTCTGGCACACTTCCCAGCCCTGGCTAAATGGCGATGAATTCCACGCAGTCATGAATTATCCTCTCTCTGACAGTATCAAGGATTATTTCTTGCGTGGGGTTAAGAAGTCTCATCAATTTATCGATGAGATCAATAGCCAGTCTATGTACTATAGACAACAGATTTCGGAAGTGATGTTCAATCTTTTGGATTCGCACGATACGGAGCGTATTTTGGCTACTGCCAAGGGAGATCCCCAACTTGTGAAGTCTGCCCTTGCTTGCCTCTTTTTGCAAAGGGGAACACCGTGTTTCTACTATGGAACGGAGTTGGAGTTAGGTGGAGGACCAGATCCAGATTGTCGTCGTGTCATGCCTTGGGAACGTGTTTCAGGCAGTAATGACATGCTTAATTTTATGAAGAAATTGATTCAACTTCGTAAGGATGTTTCAGGCATTATCCAACATGGCACCTATAGTCTGCAAGAAATCAAGCCAGATGTTGTAGCTCTAGAATGGGATAATGATGGACAAAAGGTCCAAGCTATTTTTAACCAATCAAGTGAAAACTATCTTGTAGACAGTGATTCTGTAGCGCTAGCCAGTCATTGCCAAGAATTGGAACAGCAACTGGTGATTTTGCCTAAAGGTTTCGTCATTCAATAAAAAGAGGATTAAAAAGGCTGTAATGAATGGGTAACCATTCGTTCCAGTCTTTTTTTACTTGTCACAGATTATACTGTCATTGTCGGATCTAAAGAGTTGATAGATGATTTTTCCTCCTATACCAAGACAAAATACGCTATAGAAAAAATCAGCATGCATTTTCAGTCTGATGATAAACCACGAATCTCAATGAAAATAGTAATTGCGTTTTCATTTCTCATTTTTATTGGAGTCTGGGATGGAAAGTGATGGGATATCAGGACTATGTATTTTTATGCTATACGAGGGGAGGAAAAATAGTAGCTAACCTGTCATTTTTAAGACGTAGTCTTTGTAGTTTTGCCAGCAATGGTATATAATTTATCCTAGAGTTATTTGTAGATAGGAGAAGAATCATGGAATTAAAAGATTTTACTGAGAAAGAACAAGAGATGATTAAGCAAGGATTGACAACATCTGAGATTAGCGATAAGGAAACCGCTGCGAAAATCCTTGCCCTAGTACCTCAGGAATGGATCAAACGCATTCCCTTTTTCGTGCGAAAACACGCAACAACTCGGACAATAAAGCGTATTTCTATCGAACATCCAGAGCTCTACGCAGTTGCCAAGAGAAGTGGTGAGATTCCTGAGAAGGAAAGAGAAGAATTGCGCCAAATTCTGACAGATATTTTCCAAGAAAAAATGAACAAGCATAGTATTAAGTAGAGAATGAAAAAATATTTTATTGGCGGTCTGGGAAGCAATGTCTATCATAGTAAGGATTTTCTTCAAGAACTAGATTCGCAGGTCTGTTTTCTAAATCCATATGAAACGCATCTTCGAGATGAAACAGAATTGAAATCATGGTTTAAAAATGAGATTGTAGAGGAAGAATCTATCTGTCTGATAGGCCATTCTCTTGGAGGGGATTTGGCTCGTTATCTCGCATCGAAATTTTATGAAGTTAAAAAACTGGTTCTTTTGGATGGTGGCTATTTAGATTTAGATAAGGTTTTACCTTTAGATACAGAATTAGAGGAAACTAAAAACTATATCGAATCTCAAACCGTTTTGGACTTAAATCTTCTCATTTCTAAAGAGAAATCCGAAGCAAAGCATTGGTCAGAAAATATGGAGGAAGCTGTAAGACAGTCCTATCACTGGAATGCTGAGTATAATAGATATGAGTTAGCTATAAATTATGAAAATACAGAAGCGATACTCCGCCTACGGAGGAAAATACAATCTTTTAAGAGAGAAGTAGGAGATACCTTGTTTATTAGTCCTCGATATCCTAATGAAGCTAGATGGAGAGAAGAAGTCCTAAAAGAATTGCCAGGCTATTTTGATACTATTTTTTTAGAAAACTTTGGCCATGAGCTTTATACTGAAGCACCTAAAGAAATCGCTGGTATGATTAATGAGTGGCTCTCTCGTTCTCAATGAGCTACTTGTATTACTTAAAATGGTATAAGATTTAAAATCTGTTAAAATAGTGACATTAATAACTTTTCAAAACCATTTTTGAAGTTTTCAAAGTTTAAAAAACTAAAGTCATTTCGCTTGATGATCTTGATGAGGTTGTTAGTAGCTTCTAGTTTTGTGTTTGAGTAGGGCAATTCCAGTGCGCTCATGATATTGTCCCTATCTTTCAAAAGGGTCTAAAAAACAGTTGTTAGAAAGATAGGATTTACATTAGAAATGGTATCTCTCAATAAGACAAAAGAAATGAATTAGCCTGTTTCTCTTGGAAATGAAACAGTAATAGTTGATAGAGTTCATAGTGCTCTCTAAGTTCTTGAGAGTATGCAAGGGCCTTTTCTAGAATTTCTTTGTTGGTCAGATACATGCGAATAGTTGGATGAAACAATTGTTTATCGTTGAGTTTTCGATTATCCCTCTTGAGTGAATGAGTTTCCGGTAGCGTTTGAGTGCCTTGTACTTGTGAGTTTTTCAGACCAATTACTTTATAATTTGGATACGAAGATGGTTCATAGGCTGACTGAGATGTTGTACAATGTGAAAACGGTCCAGCATGATTTTAGCGTTTGGGAGTGAAACAGTCTGGGAGACTGTTTCAGTCTGAGTCTAGAAATTCGAAAGTGAAGTTGTCTAGCCAAATCATAGTAGGGACTAAATATATCCATCATAATGATTTTTATCTGGTAACGAAGGGTTCTATCGTAGCGTAGAAAGTGATTGCGAATCGTTGCTTGAATTCACCCGCCTAAGATATCTCTACTTTTTCTGGAATCAAAATCCAGTGCAATGAAGCTCATCTTGCCTTTCTTAAAGCTGTATGCATCCTAGCTCAAGTGTTCTGGAAGGTAGTAAGGAGAATCCTGGTAGGCATACCAGTTGTTTCAAGGTAAGGAATCTTAGACGATTTTTGAAAGTCATATTTCTTCATTTGGGTTCCGCAATCAGGGCAAGATGGAGCCTCGTAGTCGAGTTTAGCGATGATTTCCTTGTGGGCATCTCTATTAACAAAATCCATAATTTGGATATTAGGGTCTTTAATATCGAGTAGGTTTGTGACAAAATGTAATGATTCCATAAGATTCTTTCTAATGATGGTTTGGTCGCTTTTCATTATGGGTCTTATGGGACTTTTTTTCTACAGCTCCATAATTCCTACAGTGCTTTTACCCACTACAGAAATTATAGAGCCTATAAAAATCAGTTGCTAAAAGTCTGTCTTACAAAAATGTAAGATAGGCTTTTTAAATGTAAGATGGGTGTACGATTATACGTGAAAATGTATGCTATACTCTATGTAGATTAAAAAGAAAGAGGTTTATTATGAAAAAATGGAATGCGACGCAGTTGAAGTACCTGATGGCGGCAGTAATGGTTCTAGACCATATCCCTCATATCACCGGAATCGTTTCTCCTCTGTGGGAAGGTATCTTTCACGCCTTGACCCGTTGTGTAGGAGTTTGGTTTGCCTATATGGCTATGGAAGGATTCATTCATACTCGGAATTTGAAAAACTACCTCATCCGCCTTTGGAGTTGGGCGCTTATCATGTTTGCTGGAAATAGCCTATTCAATGCCCTATTTGCATCTAAGGGAGTAATGGTCAATAATAATATTTTCTTTACTTTGGCCATTGGTGTCACCATGCTTTGGATTGGTTTTCCTCGAAAAGAGCTGGATCAAAAAGAGAAGTTGTGGCGTCGGATTGGGGTTGCTGGTACCTTGATTTTCGGTTGTCTTTTTACTGAGGGTGGTATCACCATGCTACCATTTCTCTTGATTAGTTACTCTTGTCGGAATCGCAAGGGATTGCGAAATCTCCTCTACGCGTTTCTGTGGGCCTTCCTATTAGTGACTTCTATCCATACCTATGATACTTGGTACCAAACCTTGGAAATGCTGCTTTACAATTCTGACTGGCTCTTTATCACTGTCTTTCCTTTTATGGCCTTGTATAATGGACAGCGAGGAAAGGAAACTAGCTGGAATAAATATTTCTTTTATATTTTCTACCCAGCTCATCTATGGATTATAACTCTGATTGCTTATTGGGTTAAATAGTAAAAAAAGCAAATAGTAGTAATTTCTGTCTATTTGCTTTTATTTTTATAAAATATACTTCTCAATCGCACGCGCAACGCCGTCTTCTTCGTTGCTAGCTGTAACGTCGTTTGCAAGAGATTTGACATGGTCGCTGGCATTTCCCATAGCAATGCCAAGCCCTGCAAACTGAAGCATTTCGATATCGTTATTGGCATCGCCCATGGCCATAATTTCTGAGCGGTCAATCTTCAAAATCGCTGCTAGTCGAGAAAGAGCAGTAGCCTTTGTCGTCCCAAGGGGCATGGCTTCGTAAATGACAGGCTGCGAACGAACGCCGCTAAATCGTTGGCAGAGCTCCTCAGCAAATCGCTGCTCAAAATCGTCTGTTTGCTCTTTTGTTCCTAAAAACATGCCTTGGAACATCCGATACTTGCCACTAGTCGCATCCTCAAGGGAGATTTCAGTCAGGTCTGAAAAGACTAGCTTGGCATCATTTTGGACGATTTGATTAGGCTTACCACCGAGGACAAAATAATGTTCCTCATCAAAAAGGGTCAACTGGACGTCGCTTTTTTCTGCTAGGTCATAGAGGTATTCGATATCAGCTGGACTGAGTTCTTGCCAGTCAACTAGACCCCAATCACTGGTCTGATGGGTTGAGCAACCGTTATTGACAATGACGTACTCGTTCTGGAGGTCAAGTCCTAGTTGTTTATAGTAGGGGAGGACACCGAAAAGCGGGCGACCTGTACAGAGAACCAGTTTGACACCTTTTTCAATGGCTTGGTGAATGGCAGTGATGTGGGCTTGGGGGATTTCCTTGGCTTCATTAAGGAGGGTTCCGTCCATATCCAAGGCAAGTAGTTTAATCATAAGACTTCCTTTTCTAGGTGTTTTGCTTTTATTATAGCATATAGACTATAAAATGTCTGACAGAATTGTAACATTTCACTTTCCTTTTCTTGAAAAACAAAATAAATTCTTATATAATATGTATACTTAATATTTAAGGAGAAATAATGTCAAAGTATTACTTTAATTCAATTTACAAAAATGATGAAACAGAGTCTACAGGTCTTCTTTTCATTAAAGTTTACAACAAATGGGAAAGCAATTTGAAAAGAGTCTTGAAATTAGTTGGCCTCACTTTGCCTCAATTTATCGTTTTAACCTCGCTATTGTTTTTGTCTAATAAAGAGGAATATGTAACGCAAGTTGATATTGCTCGGTTCACTGGAATGGATGTCATGACGGTTTCCCAGATTGTTAGACTACTGGAGAAGAAAGACTACATCAGACGCGATCAACACCCAAAGGATAGTCGAGCAAAACTGGTCCTAGTGACAAAGTCTGGTGTGGAGAAGGTCAATCAAGCTTTACCCTTAGTAGAAGGGATTGATGAAAAATTTTTTGAAAAACTTTCTAACGATAGAGAAAGTTTTAATCGCATGTTAGCAGTGTTGGAGGATAAAAATGCCTAGATATTGGGTCGGAGTTGTTTCAAAGAACCATGTTTTAAGAGGAGTTGAGGGAAATTTTTGTCAGGTCTGTCATGGAAAGGGCGGCCCCTTAAATCGTATGAAAAAAGGTGACTATCTTTTATACTATAGTCCAAAATACGATATGAATGGTCAAGATAAGTTACAGGCTTTTGTGGCCGTAGGTAAAATTATAGATGACAAAGCCTATCAAGTAGAGCAATTTGAAGGATTCTTTCCCTTTAGACGAAATGTCGAGTATTATCTACCAGTCAAGGATTGTTCCATAGAAATAGCCAGACAACATCCTGAATGGAGAGACTATACTTCTCGACTTCGTTATGGACATTTTGAAGTTTCCAAAGACTTTTTCCTCTATATCTTTCATCATATGAAAGTGGATGATGAAGTATGATTGATTTGCTAGTTAAATGATTATCAACAAGAATTTTGGATTTGGACTGTGAAGTGAACTTTGCTATAATAGAGTAAGAAACTTTGATAAACCAAACGAGGCAGAGATGAAAATACTTTATACTGATATTCGGACTTCTTTGACAGAAATCCTGACTAGAGAGGCGGAGGAGCTAGTTGCTGCTGGCAAGCGGGTTTTCTACATCGCCCCCAACTCTCTTTCATTTGAAAAGGAACGTGCTGTGCTGGAATGCTTGTCCCAGCAGGCTTCTTTTGCGATTACTGTCACGCGCTTTGCTCAGATGGCTCGTTACTTGGTTTTAAATGATTTACCAGCTAAGACCAGTCTTGATGACATCGGTCTTGGGATGGCCTTTTATAAATGTCTTGCAGAACTAGATCCCAAGGACTTACGTGTTTATGGTGCGATTAAGCAGGATTCACAGTTTATCCAGCAGTTGATTGAACTTTATCATGAGATGACGATTGCTCAGATGAATTTTTTAGACTTGAAAAGTTTGACGGATGAGGACAAGCGAGCAGATTTACTCTTGATTTTTGAGAAAGTAACAGCCTATCTCAATCAAGGTCAGTTGGCTCAGGGAAGTCAGTTGTCCCATTTGATTGAGGCTATTGAGAATGATAAGGTAAGTAGTGATTTTAGTCAGATTGCCTTGGTCATTGACGGATTTACCCGTTTTTCTGCCGAGGAAGAGCATGTGGTGGATCTGCTCCAGCGTAAAGGTGTTGAGATTGTCATTGGTGCTTATGCAAGCAAGAAAGCCTATACCAGTCCGTTCACTGAAGGCAATCTCTATCAAGCCAGTGTGGAATTTCTTCATCATTTGGGGGCAAAATACCAAACACCTGCTCAGGATCGTTCTCAGACTCATGTGAAAATAGATAGTTTTGACAAGGCTTCTCGTTTGCTAGAGTCTTCTTATGACTTCTCAGAACTCGCTTTAGATATCAATGAGAAGGATAGTGAAAATCTGCAAATCTGGTCTTGTTTGACGCAAAAAGAGGAGTTGGAGTTAGTAGCGCGTAGCATTCGTCAGAAATTACATGACCATCCAGAACTGAGTTACAAGAATTTCCGTATTTTGCTGGGTGATGTGGCTTCTTACCAGTTATCGTTGAAAACTATTTTTGACCAGTACCAGATTCCTTTCTATCTTGGTAGAAGTGAATCCATGGCTCATCATCCTTTGACTCAGTATGTCGAATCTATTTTGCGTTTGAAACGCTACCGTTTTCGTCAGGAGGATTTGATTAATCTCCTCAGAACTGGTCTGTATACTGACCTTAGTCAGGCTGATATTGATGCTTTTGAGCAATATCTCCGCTACCTTGGCATCAATGGCTTGCCTGCTTTTCAGCAGACCTTTACCAAATCCCACCATGGAAAATTTGATTTAGAGCGTTTAAATTCTCTTCGTCTGCGAGTTTTGGCTCCACTTGAAACCTTGTTTGCCAGTCGGAAACAGAAGGCTGAAAATCTCTTGCAAAAGTGGAGTATTTTTCTAAAAAATGCTGCTTTAAGCAAGCAGATGCAAGACTTGACAGCTATTATGGAAGCTCTAGAGCAGGAAAGACAAGCTGAGGTTTGGAAAGCCTTCTGTCATGTTTTAGAACAATTTGCGACGGTTTTTGCTGGTTCACAAGTTAGTCTGGAGGACTTCCTGGCCTTGCTTCATTCTGGGATGAGCCTTTCTCAGTACCGTACTATTCCAGCAACAGTGGACATAGTTCTGGTGCAGAGTTATGATTTGATTGCCCCTCTGACCGCTGACTTTGTCTATGCTATCGGACTGACTCAGGATCATTTACCAAAAATCGCGCAGAATACCAGCCTTTTGACAGATGAAGAAAGGCAAAGGCTAAACCAAGCGACTGAAGAGGGAGCGCAATTACAGATTGCAAGCAGTGAAAACCTCAAGAAAAATCGCTATACCATGCTTTCCTTAGTTAATGCTGCCCGTAAGCAGTTGGTGTTATCCGCCCCAAGTCTCCTCAATGAAAATGAGAGCAAGGAATCGGCCTATCTTCAGGAACTGGTGAGTTTTGGATTTAGCCGGATAGAGAAGAAGATTCATCACAAAGGTCTGTCTAAGGATGATATGGGGTCATATCATAGTCTCTTATCTAGCCTTGTTGCCTATCATCAGCAGGGCGATACGAGTGATAGGGAGCAAGATTTGACCTTTGTCAAGGTTTTGGCGCGTGTGATGGGTAAAAAACTAGATCAAAAAGGCCTTACAAATCCAGCACTCCCAAATAGTCCAAGTAGCAAACCATTAGAGAAAGAGACCTTGCAGGCTCTCTATCCAGTTGACAAGGAGTTTTACCTGTCTACCTCTGGTCTGACGGAGTTTTACCGCAATGAATACAGTTATTTCCTCCGTTATGTCTTAGGTTTGCAGGAAGAAGTGCGCCTGCGTCCAGATGCTCGTAGCCATGGTAATTTCTTGCACCGTATCTTTGAACGTGCCTTAAAACTGCCTGATGAAGATTCCTTTGATCAGTGTTTGGAACAAGCCATCAAGGAAACCAGCCAGGAACGCGAATTTGAAGCTATTTATCAAGAAAGTTTGGAAGCCCAATTTACCAAGGAAGTTCTGCTTGATGTCGCGCGAACTACGGGCCACATCCTTCGTCATAATCCAGCTATCGAAACCATCCAAGAGGAAGCAACATTTGGTGGCAAGGACCAGGCCTTTATTCAATTGGATAATGGGCGAAGTGTTCATGTGCGAGGCAAGGTTGACCGTATTGACCGCCTGAAAGCAGACGGTGCGCTAGGAGTGGTGGACTATAAGTCAAGTTTGACCCAGTTTCAGTTTCCTCATTTCTTTAATGGTTTAAATTCCCAACTGCCAACCTATCTTGCTGCTCTTAAGGGAGAAGGAGAACAGAACTTTTTCGGCGCCATGTACTTGGAAATGGCTGAACCTGTCCAATCTCTGTTGACCGTTAAGAGTTTGGCTGGAGCAGTAGCAGAAGCCAGCAAGTTAATGAAATACCAGGGACTCTTTTTAGAAAAAGAAAGCAGTCACTTGGGCGAATTATATAACAAAAATAAGGCCAATCAGCTGACAGACGAGGAATTCCAGCTCCTACTAGACTATAATGCCCATCTTTACAAGAAGGCCGCTGAGAAAATCCTAGAAGGCCAGTTCGCCATCAATCCATACACAGAGAATGGCAGAAGTATTGCCCCATACGTCCAGCAACATCAGGCTATTACTGGCTTTGAAGCTAATTACCACTTGGGACAAGCCCGTTTCCTAGAAAAGTTAGACCTAGCGGATGGCAAACGACTGGTCGGAGAAAAGCTTAAGCAAGCTTGGTTTGAGAAAATGAGAGAGGAGTTGAATCGATGAAGCCCATTTCCTTTTTGACTGAGGAAGAGATTCAAAAATTGCAAGAAGCAGAAGCGAATTCGAACAAGGAACAGAAGAAAACGGCCGAGCAAATCGAAGCCATTTATACCGCAGGGCAAAATATTCTGGTCTCAGCGTCTGCTGGTTCAGGGAAAACCTTTGTCATGGCAGAGCGCATTCTGGATCAGTTAGCGCGTGGTGTCGAAATTTCTCAACTCTTTATCTCGACCTTTACCGTCAAGGCTGCTACTGAACTCAAGGAACGTTTGGAGAAAAAAATCAGCCAACAAATCCAAGAAACCGATGATGTCGATCTCAAACAACACTTGGGACGCCAGTTGGCAGACCTGCCAAACGCTGCCATCGGAACCATGGACTCTTTCACACAAAAATTCCTTGGCAAGCATGGCTATCTGATTGATATCGCACCAAATTTCCGTATTCTACAAAATGAAAGTGAACAGTTAATCCTCAAAAACGAAGTTTTTCATCAGGTGTTTGAAGAGCATTACCAAGGTGAGAATAAAGAGAAATTTAGTAGCTTGGTCAAGAACTTTGCTGGACGTGGCAAGGATGAACGAGGTTTGCGCCAGCAAGTCTACAAAATCTATGATTTCCTCCAATCCACCAGTAGCCCCCAAAAATGGCTGAACGAGTCTTTTCTCAAAGGGTTTGAAAAAGCTGACTTTGCAAATGAGAAAGACAAACAAACCGAGCAAATCAAACAGGCGCTCTGGGATTTGGAAAGTTTCCTCCGTTATCATCTGGATAACGATGCAAAGGAGTTTCCAAAAGCTACCTATTTAGAAGCTGTTCAACAGGTTCTGGATCAAATTGGCTCCTTAAATCAAAAGTCCGATAGCCAGGCTTATCAAGCCGTGCTTGCTCGTGTTGTCGCCATCTCTAAGGAGAAAAATGGTCGGGCTCTGGCTAATTCTAGTCGTAAGGCCGATTTGAAACCACTGGCTGATGCCTATAACGATGAGAGAAAGGCCCAGTTTGCTAAACTAGGACAACTAGCAGACCAGATAACCATTCTCGACTATCAAGAACGTTATCATGAAGACACCTGGGATCTAGGTAAAATCTTCCAAACCTTTATGAGTGATTTTGTGGAAGCTTATCGAGAACGTAAACGCCAGGAAAATGCTTTTGAATTTGCTGATATCAGTCATTACACCATTGAGATTTTAGAGAATTTCCCACAAGTTCGCGAGACTTATCAAGAGAGATTTCATGAAGTCATGGTCGATGAGTATCAGGATACCAACCACATTCAAGAACGGATGCTAGAATTGCTGTCGAATGGTCACAATCGCTTTATGGTGGGAGATATCAAGCAGTCCATCTACCGTTTCCGTCAGGCAGACCCGCAGATTTTCAATGAAAAATTCCAACGCTATGCGCAAAATCCTCAAGAAGGCAAGTTGATTCTCCTCAAGGAAAATTTCCGTAGTAGTTCAGAAGTGCTGTCTGCAACCAATGATGTTTTTGCGCGCCTTATGGACCAAGAGGTCGGCGAAATTAACTATGACAGCATGCACCAGCTTGTTTTTGCCAATACCAAACTAACTCCCAATCCTGAGAACAAGGCAGAATTTCTTCTCTACGATAAGGACGACAGCGGACAAGAGGAGGAAGAGAGCCAAACAGAAACAAAACTCACAGGGGAAATGCGCCTAGTCATCAAGGAAATTCTGAAGCTTCATCAGGAAAAAGGTGTTGCTTTTAAAGAAATCGCACTTTTGACCTCCAGTCGCAGTCGTAATGACCAGATCCTCCTCGCTTTGTCTGAGTATGGGATTCCTGTCAAAACAGACGGAGAACAAAATAATTACCTCCAATCTCTAGAAGTGCAAGTCATGCTAGACACTCTTCGTGTCATCCACAATCCTCTGCAAGACTATGCCTTGGTTGCTCTTATGAAGTCTCCAATGTTTAGCTTTGATGAGGACGAGCTGGCACGTTTGTCCCTTCAGAAAGCAGCTGATAAAGTCCAAGAGAATCTTTATGAGAAACTGCTTCATGCTCAAAAACAAGCAGCTGAACGGAAAGAGTTAATTTACAAAGCTTTAGAGGAAAAACTAAATCAATTCATGGATATCTTGGATTCTTGGCGCTTATATGCTAAAACCCACTCCCTTTATGACTTGATTTGGAAGATTTACAACGAACGTTTTTATTATGACTATGTTGGAGCTTTGCCGAACGGACCTGCTAGACAGGCCAATCTCTATGCCCTAGCGCTACGTGCTGACCAGTTTGAAAAGAGTAATTTCAAGGGCTTGTCGCGTTTTATACGTATGATTGACCAAGTACTAGAAGCCCAGCATGACCTCGCAAGCGTAGCAGTAGCTCCTCCTAAGGATGCGGTAGAACTTATGACCATTCACAAGAGTAAAGGTCTGGAGTTTCCTTATGTCTTTATCCTCAACATGGATCAGGACTTCAACAAGCAAGACTCGATGTCAGAAGTTATTCTCAGTCGTCAGAATGGACTTGGTGTCAAATACATTGCCAAAGTGGAAACAGGAGCAGTGGAAGCACACTATCCTAAAACCATCAAACTCTCCATTCCTAGCCTAACTTATACGCAGAATGAGAAAGAACTGCAATTGGCTAGCTATTCAGAGCAGATGCGTTTGCTGTATGTTGCCATGACGAGGGCTGAGAAAAAGCTCTATCTTGTCGGTAAGGGTTCTCGTGAAAAGCTAGAAGCCAAGGAATACCCGGCAGCAAATAACGGAAAATTAGATAGCAATACCAGACTGCAAGCAAGAAATTTCCAAGATTGGATCTGGGCTATCAGCAAAGTATTTGCCAAGGACAATCTCAATTTTAGCTATCGTTTTATTGGTGAAGACCAGTTGACTAGAGAAGCTATCGGAGAATTGGAAAATAAGAGCCCTCTACAAGATAGCTCTCAAGCAGACAATCGCCAGTCAGAAACTATCAAAGAAGCTCTTGAAATGCTAAAAGAAGTAGAAGTCTATAATACGCTGCACCGCGCAGCCATTGAACTACCAAGTGTTCAAACTCCAAGCCAAATCAAGAAATTCTACGAACCCGTTATGGATATGGAAGGGGTAGAAATTACTAACCAAACTCAATCACCGGAGAAGCAAATCAACTTTGATTTACCAGATTTTTCAACTAAAGAAAAGGTAACTGGAGCTGAGATTGGTAGTGCCACTCACGAACTCATGCAGAGAATTGACCTTAGTCAGCAACCAACCCTTGCTAGCCTAACAGAAACACTTAAACAAGTTCAGACTAGTCCAGCTGTTAGAGACAAGATCAATCTTTCTAAAATCCTAGCCTTCTTTGAAACACCACTTGGTCAGGAGATTCTCGCTAATACCGACCATCTTTACCGCGAGCAACCTTTTTCTATGCTCAAACGAGAACAAAAGAGTCAGGAAGACTTCGTTGTCCGTGGGATCTTGGATGGCTATCTGCTTTATGAGGATCGCATCGTTCTTTTTGACTACAAGACTGACCGTTATGATCAACCAAGTCAACTCATAGACCGCTATCGTGGCCAGTTAGCCCTATATGGTGAGGCCTTATCACGAGCTTATTTGATTGAAAATATTGAGAAATACTTGATTTTACTCGGTAAAGACGAGGTTCAAGTTGTAAAAGTATAACCTAGAAAGGAAACCTCATGATTCTTCCAGTTAGAAAATCCCTGCACGATGCGGTTTTACAGGCTTCAAAAGCCGATACTTGGGATCAAGCTACCAAGGAATGGAATGAAGTTTCCTTGATTTTTAATGGCATTGGCCGTAGCAATTGCGTCTGTGGGAACGCCATAAAATACGCCTACGAACTCTTTAACGGAGTTACAGGCCAACGTCTCTTCCCTATAGGAAGCGACTGTGTTCGCCATTTTCATCGTATTAGCCTCGATCAGCAACTGGAAGAGGAAGAAAGACTACTCAGAAAAGTTGAAAACCTAACCAAAAAGGCTCAGAAAAAGGAAAAAATCAAGGTCAATAAAAGCGATTTTAACGAACGACTTCTAAAATGGTTTTGGGAAAAAGGTGTTTTCAAAGCCAATCGTGGCAATCAATCCGCACCTGAGAGAGACTATCAGCTCTTCCTAGAAGTCTTCCAAGGCGGAAGTTGGACCAAGGCAGAACCAAAAAAGAAGGCACGTCTAGAAGAAGTCCTTGAAAAATGTATCAAACCCTTTCTACTTGGAAAGTCTGATGATCAACTCTACCTTGTCAAGCTAGGTAAGGAAAAAATAGACTACGAGCAGCATTTACGGATTCAAGCAGAGAAAGAACGCAAGAAAAGAGATAAAATCGCCAAGCAATACGCTGACAATCTCATTCTTGCCATGGGACCTGCAGAACGAGCTTATCAAGATTACTTTGGCTTTACAGAAACCTTGACCCAAGAAGAACGAAAATGGGAGAAAATCCTCTTTGGTAAGAATAGAGACGAACGGGCTGTCAAGGCTAAACAAAACCAAAAGGAGCTGGAAAAGGATCAGCGAATTGCAAATCAAGATCCTATTGAACGAAAGCAGAAGCAGACTTGGCTTCTTAATTCCTATTTTCGTGGTTTGCCTGATGAAAAAGCCAGATTTGCTCGACTCTTACTAGAGTATCGAAAAAGTGGTGAAGTACCCTTTTCAGATGATTACTTATCTGGGCATCTCATCGACTTTTTCTACAAGATGAAAGCTTTAGAGTTTGAAATCTCACCAGAACAAGTCCGCAATTTTCTAAAAGAATGCCTTCAGGCAGAGCATCTATCTTCAGCACAGGAAAGCTGGATTAGAGGGATTTTGACAAACTGCCTTCACCCGTTTCTAGATAGGTTACTCATATAGAAAAAATCCTACCTTGTCTATGCATGGTAGGATTTATGTATCTCCAAAGATGTACTGGTAAAGTTGGACGACTTTCTGAAAACATTGTGTGTCCATTCTTGTTATTTTTCGAGCATTACGCATCCGAAAATCAAAGGTATACAATTGAAATGGATTGACAGCGCCATCTACCTTGTCCGACGAGACAGGAACGAGCAAGCCTTTTTCTGCCAAACGTTGTTGGCCATGAGTGATAGGGCAGACAGCTACAAAACCAGTTTGCAAGGCATATTCTCTCCTAGAAACTACCAAAGCAGGTCGCCGTTTCTGGATTTCTCGACCGACTGATGGATCAAAGTCCAGCCAAATGATATCCTGCTTTTCAGGAATATACTCAGATTTCGCTATCAAGTGACCTTATCTCTTCAAAATCATTTGTCATTCTCAAATCAGTAATTTCATCAAAAGGATCTTTCAGTTTTGGAGCTAAGACAATGACTCCGTCAATCCCTTTGTAGACAACCATTTCTTGACCTTCTGTCATACCCAAATTTTTAGGAATGGTCACAGTGAGAGAGTTCCCTACCTTCCGAGTCTTTACTGTATTCATCGCTCTACCTCCACGAATTTGTATACACTAAGTATATACTCGTCAGTAAAAAAAGTCAAGTCAATCGTTGCTGGCATCAAGGATATTTCGCACGATTACTATTTATCATTTGTTGTGGTCAAAGGCTGTGCAAAAGTTCCTAATTTATGATAGAATAGACGATAAGAGAGAAAACGTTTTTACTACGTTTTTTTAGTCGGAAAGGGAAATTTATGGCTACAATTCAATGGTTCCCGGGCCACATGTCTAAGGCTCGGCGACAAGTTCAGGAGAATCTAAAATTTGTTGATTTTGTGACGATTTTGGTGGATGCTCGGCTACCTTTATCTAGTCAAAATCCTATGTTAAACAAGATTGTGGGTGATAAACCAAAACTCTTGATTTTAAATAAAGCGGACTTAGCAGATCCAGCAATGACCAAAGAATGGCGTCAGTATTTTGAATCACAGGGAATTCAAACTCTGGCTATCAACTCCAAAGAGCAAGTTACTGTAAAAGTTGTGACTGATGCTGCTAAAAAGCTCATGGCTGATAAGATTGCACGCCAGAAAGAACGCGGTATCAAAATCGAAACCTTGCGTACTATGATTATCGGAATTCCAAATGCCGGTAAGTCAACTCTCATGAACCGTTTGGCTGGGAAAAAGATTGCGGTTGTCGGCAATAAACCAGGTGTTACCAAGGGGCAACAGTGGCTCAAAACCAACAAAGACCTTGAAATCCTAGACACACCAGGGATTCTCTGGCCTAAGTTCGAAGACGAAACCGTAGCTTTGAAACTAGCCCTAACAGGAGCAATTAAAGACCAGTTGCTTCCTATGGATGAAGTGACCATTTTTGGTCTCAATTATTTCAAAAAACATTATCCAGAAAAGCTAGCTGAACGCTTCAAACAAATGAAGATAGAAGAAGAAGCACCTGTTATCATCATGGATATGACACGTGCCCTCGGTTTCCGAGATGATTACGACCGCTTTTACAGTCTCTTCGTGAAGGAAGTTCGTGATGGCAAACTTGGTAACTATACCTTAGATACATTGGACGACATCGATGACAACGATTAAAGAAATCAAAGAACTTCTTGCTACTGTCAAAGAATTAGACAATCCTCTTTTTCTAGAATTCGAAAAAGATACTCGTTCTGGAGTTCAAAAGGAAATCAGCAAGCGTAAAAAGGCCATTCAGGCGGAACTGGATGAAAACCTTCGTTTGGAATCCATGCTTTCCTATGAAAAAGAGCTTTATAAACAAGGATTGACCCTAATAGCAGGTGTTGACGAGGTCGGCCGTGGTCCTCTGGCTGGTCCTGTGGTCGCTGCAGCCGTTATTTTGCCAAAAAATTGTAAGATTAGAGGCCTCAACGACAGCAAAAAAATCCCCAAAAAGAAACATCTGGAAATTTATCAAGCCATTCAAGACCAAGCCTTGGCAATAGGTATTGGTATCAAGGATAATCACATCATTGACCAAGTCAATATCTACGAAGCGACCAAACTGGCCATGAAGGAAGCAATCTCCCAGCTCAGTCCGCAACCTGAGTACCTCTTGATAGATGCCATGAAACTGGAGTTGCCGATTTCTCAAACAGCAATCATCAAAGGAGATGCAAACTCCCTCTCAATCGCAGCTGCATCTATAGTGGCCAAGGTGACACGGGATGAATTGATGAAGGAATTTGATAAGCAATATCCTGGCTATGATTTCACGGCTAATGCAGGATATGGAACAGCTAAACATCTAGAAGGATTGGAAAAACTAGGTATCACCCCAATTCACCGAACCAGTTTTGAACCAGTCAAAACACTGGTTTCAACCAAGAAAGATAAGTAAGAGGAAATGATTATGGAGGAACAGTCAGAAACACTCAGTTCCAAGAAAGAATTTGCCTTTGCCTCAAGCACCATATTATCCCAAGTTGGACGAGGAATCATTGTTGGTCTCGTCGTCGGGCTAATCGTCGGATCCTTTCGTTTCTTAATCGAAAAGGGCTTCCACCTGATACAAGGACTCTATCAAGATCAAGCGCACCTAGTGCGCAATCTTTTTATCATTGGCCTATTTTATTTGATAGTTTGCTGGCTTAGTGCGAAACTAACTCGATCGGAAAAAGATATCAAGGGTTCAGGAATTCCTCAAGTCGAAGCTGAACTAAAAGGTCTCATGACTCTCAACTGGTGGGGCATTCTCTGGAAAAAATATATTTTAGGTATTCTTGCAATTGCCAGTGGCCTTATGCTAGGGCGTGAAGGGCCAAGTATTCAACTTGGAGCAGTTGGTGGAAAAGGTATTGCCAAGTGGCTCAAATCTAGCCCTGTTGAGGAACGCTCCTTGATTGCCAGTGGTGCTGCAGCAGGGCTAGCAGCTGCCTTTAATGCACCAATCGCAGGTCTTCTCTTTGTTATAGAAGAAGTTTACCACCATTTTTCACGCTTTTTCTGGGTCTCAACTCTAGCAGCCAGTCTCGTAGCAAACTTTGTCTCACTACTCATATTTGGCCTAACACCCGTACTGGATATGCCGGATAACATTCCTCTCATGACCCTAGACCAGTATTGGATTTACCTCCTCATGGGAGTTTTTCTCGGGCTTTCTGGTTTTCTCTATGAGGAAGCTGTACTCAATGTTGGTCGAGTTTATGATTGGCTTGGTCAAAAAATCCATTTGGATAGAGCTTATTATCCAATCTTGGCCTTTATCATTATCATACCAATCGGGATCTTCTTACCTCAAATTCTTGGTGGTGGAAACCAGGTCGTTCTTTCTTTGACTGAGCAAGATTTTAGTTTCCAAGTTTTATTAGCTTACTTTTTGATTCGCTTTGTTTGGAGCATGATTAGTTATGGAAGTGGCCTTCCAGGAGGGATTTTCCTTCCCATTCTGGCTCTCGGTTCCTTACTTGGTTCCCTAGTCGGTGTCATTTGTGTGAATTTTGGGCTTGTCAGTCAGGAACAATTCCCTATATTTGTCATTTTAGGAATGAGCGGCTACTTTGGAGCAATTTCTAAGGCTCCATTAACTGCTATGATACTCGTAACTGAGATGGTTGGAGATATTCGCAACCTCATGCCACTTGGCTTAGTGACCTTAGTTGCCTACATCGTCATGGATTTGCTCAAGGGTGCTCCGGTCTATGAGGCCATGCTAGAAAAAATGCTACCAGAAGAAGCAACAGACGAAGGAGAAGTAACACTAATTGAAATTCCTGTTTCAGATAAAATAGCAGGAAAACAGGTTCACGAGCTCAACTTGCCACATAACGTACTCATAACTACCCAAGTCCATAATGGCAACAGCCAAACAGTTCACGGCTCAACTAGAATGTATCTGGGTGATATGATTCACCTAGTGATTCCCAAAAGTGAAATTGGAAAAGTCAAAGATTTGTTGTTGTAGATGATATTTACATAATATGAATTATGTAAATTAAGATTGTAATTTAATACTTTTAAAAACCGTTTTCAGCAATGAGATCGGTTTTTACTTCTTATATAGTTAAAATTAGTTT
>NZ_RJNY01000024.1:0-23537 GCF_003942795.1 Streptococcus mitis | reverse complement strand
TATCAGACCGCTTTACCACATCATCAGTTATTTATTAAGCAATTTGGTAGTAAAAAATTATCAGATATTAGTACTATTGACTGTGAGAGATTTCGCTTAGCTATTATAGACAAGTATTCTAGTAACTATGCTAAAAATATGTGGTCTAGATTTAAAGCATGTCTGGGCTATGCAGAAAGATTGGGTTANATTGATAGAGTTCCTTTTAAAGGATTAGATAATCCTAGAGGAAAGCACCCTGATACAAAATTTTGGACATTTGATGAATTTAAGAAGGTAATAAACTCTTTCGATATTAGTGAGTATGAGGGACTCCATAATTACATGACGATCTGGTTATATTTTATGACTGGCTTAAGAGTTAGTGAGGGTATTGCTCTTAAATGGGAAGACATTGATTTTGAACGTAAATGGATTCATGTTCATTCGACAATTGAGAAAGACAAAAACGGTGTATGGTATGCTAAACAACAAACAAAGACAGTAGCAGGGAATCGTAAAATTGATTTAGATGATTTTACGATTACAATACTTAAAAAGTGGCGAGAAGTTCAAATCAAGAATGATGATAAAGATTATGTAATATCACGTTTTGGTGCCCCCTTGTGTAAGTCTACAATTTCTAGGATAATAAAAAGGCATGCTAAGATTACTGGTGTACCAGAAATTACGGGGAAAGGATTAAGACATAGTCATGCATCTTATCTTATAAATGTGTTACATAAGGATACTTTATATGTTTCATATCGATTAGGACACGCTGATAAGTCAACCACGTTGAATACATATAGTCATTGGTATTATTCAGGTGATTCAACAATTTCAGAAGAGATTACAAGCAGTTTAGATAATCTTGGATTATCAATTTACCTACCAAATTCCTGCCAAAGTTGAAAATGGAGGAATTAACCCACTAATACTGGGAGAAAATAAGATTAGCAAATTGTTACTCTTAAATAATAGAGCAACTACATTAGTAGCTTAAAAATATAATTAAACCGCTATTCTTAGGATTAGCGGTTTTTTCTGTTCAAAAAGGGTAAATCTACCTAGAAATTATAGTCTGATACGAAAGATTTAGTATGTCATTTTTTCCAAAAGTTACTAGAATCTTGATAGAAATTCGATTTTCTTCTTGACTCTAACCTTAGGTAAGGGATTATACTAATAGTAGATAAGAAAGGAGATTACTATGAAAATCAATATGATTCGTTCAGATAAAGTTTATCAAGAGATGCTAGAGCTACCCTTAGAAAAGAGAGAAGGTTGCTTTCGAGCCAAAATATTAGCACCTTTTGCAACGAAATACCAAACTCAACACATTCCTTTAAAAGCGAAGTATCCTGGAGGTTTTGATGCTCTATTTCTACTTGGTTTTATGAATCTGTTGCCCGCAACTCTCTCAGAAAAGGATAGACCAGCTATTGACGCTCTGAGCTCTGATCAACTCTGGCAAGATTGTCAGGATACTATCAAGAGGAGTATCGATCTTTTTAAGCAAGCTGGCTATGACTTAGAGGTTGAAGATTACCATTTTACTATTTTATTGGGCAATCCAGAAAAACCTATGCTACAGCTTAATAAGGGATACAGTGGAGATGGAGGAATTCCAGGATACCTCATGCTTAGTCTGTTGCCGAATGACTATACTTTACCACGTGTGCAAGCCGCGTTGGCTCACGAGTGCAACCACAATGTTCGCTTCCAATTTATCAAATGGAACCAGCAGACGACACTAGCAGACTGGGTAGTCAGTGAAGGATTAGCAGAGTCTTTTGCTGCTGAGCTCTATGGTAAAGAGCTCATCGGATCCTGGGTCACTTCAACTAGTTCCGAGCAGTTAGAAGAGATTAAGCCCATCATCTCAAGTCAGCTTCAGCTAACAGGGATGGCGGAAATGGCTCCTTATCTTTACGGTGATGAAATAGCTGAGATTCAAGGTCAAATACCGGTTGGAATGCCCTATGCTGCAGGCTATGCTTATGGCTATCATCTGATACAAGCCTATCTGAAAAAGACTGGCAAGAGCATTATTGAGACCACAGTAACACCGACAGAAGAAATTTTAGAGGCTACTAAAGATTTTTGGAAATGATACTTTTGCTTGTAAATCTGCCAGAGTCTGATATAATGAAAGTAATTTTTGGAGGTGACTATATGCACTATAAAAGAGTTGAATTAAAAGTCATAAATCAAGGTATCCATGAGCGCAAGATTTTTCAAGGTGTTAAGATTTTCAGTCGTAGCAAGTTATCCAAAGATCGGAAAAGCATTCTAACACAGAAGATTTACCTGACACCGAAGCAAAATATTGTTTACTATCAACGAACAGATATCAATTATGAGCAGAATTGGCAATATCATAAGGACTATTGCGAACTAGCTTATGACCAGTTGGACAGAGAGACTGTTTTTAAGGTTTGTCAAGACTTTGACGAACTAAGTCCTTTTCTGGAGAATGAGCTACTGGAGAAGCTAAAAGAAAAGCAGTCAACAGGCAAATTTTTTGAAAAATTAGATATATAAAAATCCGGCTGCTTTTATAAGCAGTCGGATTTCTTTGAGTTATAGTTTGATAATCTTTCATAAGGAAAAATAGATCTATTTTTATCATGAACAGCTAACTTAGTTAGAACTTTTGGAAACAGTATAGTTGACATCTATGGGGAATAAGCATATAATTAAGAAAAATGATTGAGTGCTCACTCAATTTTTTTAGATGTGTAAAGGAGTTCATACAATGGTTGTTCAAGCAATACAATATAGTCGTTTCGGTGATGAAGAAGTGTTAGATTTAGTGAACATTAAATCTGACGCTTTGAAAGTGAATCAAGTTAGGATAGAAGTTCATGCTGTTGGTTTAAATCCTATTGATTATAAGACTTTTGAAGGTGCAAAGCCACTCCGATTTCTATCTTTTATGACGAAACTAAAGCAACCAAGTCGTTGGTTTGAGTCAAAATCATCTCTTTTTCCAAGAGGTGTTGGTCGGGATTTTGCTGGAGTTATCACAGAAGTTGGTGAAGGAGTAAGTCGGTTTGCAGTAGGGGATAAGGTTTTTGGAACAATGATCAGTGACCCTGGATTGGGGACCAAGAGGGGAGCTTTGGCAACAGAAGTTTGTGTCAATGAATCGGAAATTGTATTGAAGCCAGAGATGATTGATATGAACCATGCAGCTACTATGGGTGTAGCCTCTCTAACAGTGGGAGGTGCTTTTAGAAAGATTGAGCTAAACTCTAAAGATGTTGTAGTTATTTCAGCAGCAGCAGGAGGTATTGGAAGTATCGCAGTACAGTATGCGGTTGCTAAAGGTGCGACAGTTATTGGAATTGCAAGTAAGAAAAATTCAGAATACCTGAAGTCCTTAGGTGCCATACCAGTAGCTTACGAAGAGAACATCCAGAATGCTCTTCTATCAGCAAGTGCAAAGCCAATTACAAAATTTTTGGATTGCTATGGAAGTGATTATGTTAAATTGGCTTTCAGTTTGGGATTGAAGGGCACGGCTATTGGAACGCTAGTACCTTCACCATATGTTATGATAAGAGGAGCTCAGTTCACGGGTCCGAGACATTCCACATATGATGATTTTAGAGTTCTAGCTGAAATGGTCTCAGATGGGAAGGTTCGGCTGAATATTGATCAGGTTTATGATTTTTCTCTAAAGTCTGTTAGAGAGGCATATCGTAGTCTGAAGTCGGGACACACTCGAGGTAAGAAGGTTGTAAAAGTAAGAGAGTAGCAGAGAGGTGCCAGCAATGGAAAGTTTAGAACAAAAGTATGCTCAGACATTAGAAAATAGCAACTTGAGTTTAAAACAACGTCAAGTGTTATTATCAAGTCTAAAGTTATTTTCAGAAATTGGTTTCGAGAATACAACAGCAAGCCTTATTTCTAAGGAGGCTGGAGTTTCAGAAGGGACTGTTTTTAGTTACTTTAAAACTAAGGAAGGCATCTTAGAAGCTATTCTGTCAACTTTTCTCGAACAGGTTATTCCAGATGTGATTGCTGATTTTTCTGAGAAGAAATTTACAGCAAACCAAGAGAGTTTTCCAGTGTTTTTAAGAAGCATTGTTCGAGATAGACTAGTTTTCATTCAGGAGAATCAAATGCAAGTTAAAATTCTCTTGAGTCGTTCTTTTATTGATAAAACTATTTCTGACCAGTTAGGGAATGTTATTGTTCACTCTATCATTAAGCCAATTAGTCCAGTTCTGAATCAGTTTAAAGAAAAGGGTGTTATCCGAGATTGGTCAAATGAAAGAATCGTTCGCTATATTTTGGCTTTGAGTCTTTCTTATGCTCTTCCAATGATGTTGAATGATAATGAGGGCCTAGACATAGATGAAGCAGTAAATGAAATAGTTGAATGCCTGTCTTTTGCCTTAGTAGAAGTAAAGTGAATTTTGATTTTTAAGCTTACTATTAGAAATAGTGGGCTTTTTTAAAACCAATATAAAAATCCCCAATCAGAGTGATTGGGGATTGAAAAATAAATTGAAACAATACCTTTACTATCATAGCCTTGGCTACATTGTTAAAAGTTGTTTTAGCTGTGTTGTGGTTCTTGGTCAGGATGTCCTCGAGACGACCAGAGTATACTAACATCTATTCATCTGATGAGAGGGATTTTATCATCCAGATATTCATAGCAGGGTGGCCGGCGGCGTTAGAAAGTGGTTCTTGCAGTGATGTGAAACCATAGTGTTGATAGATTGCCACGGCCGTAGCCAGTACAGTAGAGGTTTCTAGATAAAGCTGTTCATAACCTGCTAGGCGGGCTTTCTGGAATATTCGCTTTATCAACCTGCTGGAATAACCTTTGCCACGGCTATTTTTAGTGACATACAGTTTTTGTAATTCAGCAATCTTATCGGACACAGGTGCAAAGCCACCACAGCCAACCAGCTGTCCTTCATCTTCCAGAACAAAGTAAGCTGCTCTCTCTTGCTGTTGATAATAGTCGGCCAAATGATCTAGATGAGAATCAAAGTAGACAGTTCCTGGTTTGTCAAGCCCGAATTCTTCTAGGCTGGATCGAATGAGCTGCGCTACAGCTGAATTGTCTCTCACTTCCATTGGCCGTAAGTTCATCATTTGTCCTCCGATAAGATGTATTGACTAATTAAACAATACCTTGTGCAATCATAGCGTTTGCTACGTTTTCGAAGGCAGCGATATTTGCTCCTGCAAGGTAGTCGGTACCAAGTCCGTATGTTTCAGCAGTTGTTTTAGCTGTGTTGAAGATGTTGGTCATGATGTCTTTGAGACGTCCATCAACTTCTTCACGGGTCCATGAGAGGCGAAGGCTGTTTTGGCTCATTTCAAGCGCTGATACAGCTACACCACCAGCGTTGGCAGCTTTGGCTGGTCCGTAAAGGATTCCGTTTTCTTTGTAGACTTTAATCGCATCAAGGTCGCTCGGCATGTTGGCACCTTCTGATACGCAGATAATTCCTTGAGCAACCAAACGTTTAGCAGCTTCACCATTGATTTCGTTTTGAGTCGCACATGGAAGAGCGATGTCGTAGTTCCCAGCGTAAGTCCATACAGAACCTTCATGGTAAGTAGCCGTGGCTTTTTCAGCAGCGTACTCAGTCAAACGTGCACGACGGTTATTCTTCACATCCGTTAGAAGGTCGAAGTCGATACCATTTTCGTCAATGACATAACCATTTGAGTCAGATACAGAGATAACAGTTGCACCAAGTTCAGTTGCTTTTTGAAGAGCGTATTGGGCTACGTTACCAGAACCTGAAATCACAACCTTCTTACCAGTAAAGCTGTTATCGTTAGCTTTAAGCATTTCTTCAGTGTAGTAAACCAAACCATAACCAGTTGCTTCTGGACGAATCAAGCTACCACCGAATCCAAGAGGTTTACCAGTCAAGACACCAGCATCAAATTGGTTAAGACGTTTGTATTGTCCGTAAAGGTAACCAATTTCACGTCCACCAACACCGATATCACCAGCTGGGACGTCAAGTGATGGTCCGATGTATTTTTGCAATTCTATCATAAAGCTTTGGCAGAAGCGCATCACTTCAGCGTCAGTCTTTCCTTTAGGATCGAAGTCTGATCCCCCTTTACCTCCACCGATTGGAAGTCCAGTCAAGACGTTTTTAAAGATTTGTTCGAAGCCGAGGAATTTCAAGATCCCTTGGTTTACAGTTGGGTGGAAACGAAGTCCGCCTTTATATGGTCCAACAGCTGAGTTGAATTGAACACGGTAACCACGGTTGACTTGGACTTTACCTTCACGGTCAACCCAAGGAACACGGAAAGAAATCACGCGCTCAGGCTCAGTGATACGTGCCAAGATGTTTTCTTCGATATACTCAGGATGTTTTTCAAATACAGGTTCCAAAGTGCCGAAGAATTCTTCAACCGCCTGGAGAAATTCAGCCTCATGCCCGTTACGAGCTTTCACAGTTGCAAACACGCTTTGGATATAGTCTTTAGCAGATGTCATATCGTTCTCCTTTTTGTTGTTATATTTTATTACATGAGCCATTATAGCAGAATTTTTTTTGAGTGTAAAGAAAAAAACAGAAATTTTCTAAAAATTCTTTCAATTTACAATAAACTATTTTTCTGACAGTAAAAAACGAACGTTTTTTGCAAAAATAACTTTCTCAAAGAGAAAATCTTAAAGTATGGTATAATATTAGAAATAAAAGGAATCTGGAGGATCAGAATCATGGTATCAACGAAAACACAAATAGCTGGCTTTGAGTTTGACAATTGCTTGATGAATGCAGCGGGTGTGGCTTGTATGACGATAGAGGAACTAGAAGGGGTCAAAAACTCAGCAGCAGGAACATTTGTCACAAAGACAGCGACCTTGGACTTTCGTCAGGGGAATCCTGAACCACGTTATCAGGATGTTCCACTTGGTTCTATCAACTCCATGGGCTTACCAAATAATGGCTTAGACTACTATCTGGACTATCTTTTGGACTTGCAGAAAAAAGAGCCAAACCGTACTTTCTTCCTATCTTTAGTTGGCATGTCTCCAGAAGAAACACATGCCATCTTGAAAAAAGTTCAAGAGAGTGAGTTTAAAGGACTGACAGAGTTAAACCTCTCTTGTCCAAACGTTCCAGGAAAACCTCAAATTGCCTATGATTTTGAGACAACAGACCGTATCTTGTCAGAGGTATTTGCCTACTTTACCAAACCTCTCGGGATCAAATTACCACCTTATTTTGATATTGTTCACTTTGACCAAGCGGCTGCTATTTTCAACAAATATCCACTCAAGTTTGTTAACTGTGTGAACTCTATCGGAAACGGTCTTTATATAGAAGATGAATCGGTTGTCATTCGTCCTAAAAATGGTTTCGGTGGCATTGGTGGAGAGTATATCAAGCCAACCGCTTTAGCGAATGTCCATGCCTTCTACCAACGTCTCAATCCGCAAATCCAAATCATTGGAACGGGTGGTGTTCTAACGGGTCGTGATGCTTTTGAACATATCCTCTGTGGTGCTAGTATGGTGCAAGTAGGAACGACGCTCCACAAAGATGGTGTCGGTGCTTTTGAACGCATTACCAATGAACTAAAAGCAATCATGGCGGAAAAAGGTTATGAGAACCTAGAAGATTTCCGTGGGAAATTGCGCTATATTGATTAAGTTTAATAAAAAATCAGAAGAAAGGAGAGAAGATGCTAGCCATTGAAGACAGTCAGAAGTTGACTTTATCAAATCTATCTAGCTTGAACCTATTTACAGGGACAGATCAGGGTCAGTTTGAAGTTATGAAGAGTCAAGTGCTGAAGCAGATTGGTTATGATCCAGCTGATCTCAATTTTGCTTACTTTGATATGAAAGAAGTAGCTTATAAAGACTTAGAGTTGGAGTTGGTTAGTCTCCCTTTCTTTGCGGATGAGAAAATCGTGATATTAGATCATTTTGTCGATATTACAACTGCCAAGAAACGTTTTTTAACAGATGATGAGCTCAAGTCATTTGAGGCATACCTTGACGATCCTTCGCCAACAACCAAGTTATTGATATTTGCGGAAGGAAAACTGGATAGTAAGAGACGGCTGGTCAAATTGCTCAAACGAGATGCGACTGTCTTTGATGCTATTGAATCCAAGGAACAAGAATTGCGCCAGTATTTCCAAAAGTGGAGCCAGAAACAAGGTCTGCAGTTTGTGGGGCAATCCTTTGAAAATCTACTCATCAAGTCTGGTTTTCAATTTAGTGAAATCCAGAAAAATCTCCTTTTTTTGCAGTCTTATAAGTCCGACGGAGTGATTGAGGAGAAGGATATTGTCGAGGCTATTCCCAAGACCCTGCAGGACAATATTTTTGATTTGACTCAGTTTATCTTGGGTAAAAAGATTGACCAGGCGCGTGACTTGGTTAGAGATTTGACCTTGCAAGGGGAGGATGAGATCAAGCTCATAGCTGTCATGTTAGGACAGTTTCGAACCTTTACCCAGGTGAAGATTTTATCAGAAGCTGGTCAGACGGACTCGCAGATTGCAAGCAGTCTGGGAACTTACTTGGGGCGCAATCCTAATCCTTATCAAATCAAGTTTGCACTGAGAGATTCGAGAGGGATTTCCTTAGATTTTCTCAAGCGAGCGATTTCTTATTTGATTGAAACAGACTACCAGATTAAGGCAGGTGTCTATGAAAAAGGCTACCTTTTTGAGAGAGCTCTGTTACAGATATCTAGCCAAGCGTAATGAGCATAAAACTTGAAAAAAGAGGATGATTGCGTTATCATCTTCATATAGAAAGAAAAAGAGGTATTACAGATGGCTATTATCTTACCAGATCTTCCATACGCATATGACGCTTTGGAACCATACATCGATGCAGAAACAATGCACTTGCACCATGACAAACACCACCAAACTTATGTCAACAATGCAAATGCAGCTCTTGAAAAACACCCTGAAATTGGTGAAGACCTTGAAGCTTTGCTTGCTGATGTAGACTCTATCCCAACTGATATCCGCCAAGCGCTTATCAATAACGGTGGGGGACACTTGAACCACGCTCTTTTCTGGGAATTGATGACTCCTGAAAAGACTGCTCCTTCAGCAGAACTTGCAGCAGCAATCGATGCAACATTTGGTTCATTTGAAGAGTTCCAAGCAACCTTTACAGCAGCAGCTACAACTCGCTTCGGTTCTGGATGGGCGTGGTTGGTTGTCAACAAAGAAGGGAAGCTTGAAGTAACTTCAACAGCAAACCAAGACACACCAATCTCAGAAGGCAAAAAACCAATCTTGGGCTTAGACGTTTGGGAACATGCTTACTATGTGAAATACCGCAACGTGCGTCCTGACTACATCAAAGCTTTCTTTTCAGTCATTAACTGGAACAAAGTAGATGAGCTTTTCGCAGCAGCTAAATAAAAAATAGGAAGGGAAGAGTCATTCTTCTCTTTTTTATGAGAAACGTGCTAACTGCTAGAAATTATGGTAAAATAGAGTGTTAAGTAATCGTGGAAAAGGAAGACTATGCGTAAAGAAATTGCACCTGAATTATACAACTATAACAAGTTTCCTGGCCCAGAATTTCATGTAAATGGGGATAAGGTTGAGACTGAAGGGATTGCTTTTACCTTGGTTGAAAATATCAAGGATGCCTTCGATGTGACAGTCTTTAATCAACGCTTCTCAGAAGTGTTGACCAAGTTTGATTATGTCGTGGGGGACTGGAGCAATGAACAGCTCCGCCTACGTGGTTTTTATAAAGACGACCGAACAGAGGAAAAAATTGAAAAAATCAGTCGCTTACAGGATTATCTTTTAGAGTACTGTAGTTATGGTTGTGCTTATTTTGTCCTAGAAAACCAAGCACCTAAGCGTGCATCATTTGACAAGAAAATGCGTAAAAAGGAAGAGGAAAACCTTCCTAGAAGAGGCAAGAAACCTTCGCAAAACAAGAGAAAACCAAATGCGGATAAGCGAAATAGACGTCGTCATAAGGATCAAAAGTCTCAGAAAGAGGATAAGGGACAGCGCCATTTTGTCATTCGTCAGAAATAGATAGAGAATAAGGAGAAGAGATGAAACCGTCTATTTATAGTTTAACACGTCAAACCATGCAAGAATGGGTATTAGAACAAGGAGAAAAGAAATTCCGTGCAGATCAAATCTGGGAGTGGCTCTACCGTAAACGTGTCCAGTCCTTTGAGGAAATGACCAACCTTTCCAAGGATTTGATTGCCAAGCTCAATGATCAGTTTGTGGTAAATCCATTGAAACAACGCATCGTACAAGAGTCAGCTGACGGTACTGTTAAGTATCTTTTTGAGTTGCCAGATGGCATGCTGATTGAGACGGTGCTCATGCGTCAACACTATGGTTTGTCAGTCTGTGTGACGACTCAGGTCGGCTGTAATATTGGTTGTACCTTCTGTGCATCAGGTTTGATTAAGAAGCAACGTGACCTCAATAACGGAGAAATTGTAGCGCAGATCATGTTGGTTCAGAAATACTTTGATGAGCGTGGTCAGGACGAACGTGTCAGCCATATCGTTGTCATGGGAATTGGTGAACCATTTGATAACTACAACAATGTTTTGAATTTTGTCCGTACCATCAATGATGACAAGGGGATGGCTATCGGTGCTCGTCACATCACAGTTTCAACTTCAGGTTTGGCCCATAAAATTCGTGACTTTGCTAATGAAGGCGTACAGGTCAATCTCGCTGTTTCCCTTCACGCACCCAATAATGAATTGCGCTCAAGCATCATGAAAATTAACCGTGCCTTTCCGATTGAAAAGCTCTTTGCTGCTATTGAGTACTATATCGAAACAACCAATCGTCGGGTGACCTTTGAATACATCATGCTCAATGAAGTCAACGATGGAGTAGAACAAGCCTTGGAGTTGGCTGAATTGCTCAAAAATATCAAGAAATTATCTTATGTAAACTTGATTCCCTATAACCCAGTTAGTGAACACGACCAGTATAGCCGTAGTCCTAAAGAGCGCGTGATGGCCTTCTACGATACCCTTAAGAAAAAAGGGGTCAACTGTGTTGTTCGTCAAGAACATGGTACTGATATTGATGCAGCTTGTGGACAATTGCGCTCCAATACAATGAAACGTGACCGCCAGAAGGCAGTCGCAGCGGTAAATCCATAAAATGACTAGAAAAAGAGAATTAATCTTGAAATTGGGAGTGGCTATTTACAGTCTTTGCATTGTCTGTTTTTGCTTCACTCCCCAGCCTCAACTTCCTACAGGAGTGGAAACTCTAGGTATTCAAACTTTTGGACGCCTGGTTTTTCTTTTAACTCCCTTAAACTCCCTTTGGAATCTGGGTGAAGTGACTAGTTTGGGACAAGTCATTTGGATCTTTTTGCAGAACATTTTAAATGTTTTCTTGCTTTTCCCACTAGTCTTTCAACTGATCTATCTCTGTCCAAACTTGCGGCAAACGAAAAGAATCCTCCTTCTCAGCTTTCTACTGAGTCTAGGAATTGAGTGTACGCAGCTGGTCTTAGACTTTTTCTTTGATTTTAATCGCGTCTTTGAGATTGATGATTTGTGGACCAATACGCTAGGAGGCTATCTAGCTTGGCTCCTCTATAAAGGATTGCATAAAAACAAGATAAGGAATTAGAATGAGTATTTTAGAAGTTAAAAATTTAAGTCACGGTTTTGGTGACCGTGCAATTTTTGAAGATGTGTCCTTCCGTCTCCTCAAGGGAGAACATATCGGTCTAGTCGGTGCCAATGGTGAAGGAAAATCAACCTTTATGAGCATCGTGACTGGTAAGATGTTACCAGATGAAGGGAAGGTGGAGTGGTCTAAGTATGTGACTGCTGGCTATCTGGATCAGCATGCTATGCTAAAGGAAGGCCAAACTGTGCGCGATGTGCTCCGTACGGCCTTTGATGAGCTATTTAAAGCAGAAGCTCGCATTAATGACCTCTATATGGAGATGGCGGAAGACGGAGCAGATATCAACGCGCTGATGGAAGAAGTTGGTGAACTCCAAGATCGTTTGGAGAGTCGTGATTTTTATACTTTAGATGCTAAGATTGATGAAGTAGCGCGTGCTCTCGGTGTCATGGACTATGGTATGGATTCAGACGTAACAGCCTTGTCAGGTGGACAAAGAACCAAGGTCCTTTTGGCTAAACTTCTCCTTGAAAAACCAGATATTTTGTTGCTTGACGAGCCAACCAACTACTTGGATGCTGAACATATTGACTGGCTCAAGCGTTATCTCCAAAACTATGAGAATGCCTTTGTCCTTATTTCGCACGATATTCCTTTCCTCAACGACGTAATCAATATCGTCTATCATGTGGAAAATCAACAATTGACTCGCTATTCTGGAGACTACTACCAGTTCCAAGAAGTCTATGCCATGAAGAAATCTCAGCTAGAAGCGGCCTATGAACGTCAACAGAAAGAGATTGCAGACCTCAAGGATTTTGTCGCTCGTAACAAAGCGCGTGTCGCAACGCGTAATATGGCCATGTCCCGTCAAAAGAAACTCGACAAGATGGATATTATCGAACTGCAAAGTGAGAAGCCAAAACCGTCCTTTAATTTCAAGCCAGCTCGTACACCTGGGCGCTTTATCTTCCAAGCCAAGGACTTGCAGATTGGTTATGACCGTCCTCTGACCAAACCTTTAAATCTTACCTTTGAACGCAATCAAAAGGTTGCCATTATCGGGGCAAATGGTATCGGGAAAACAACTCTCTTGAAGTCTCTCTTAGGTATTATTCCACCAATCGTTGGAGAAGTCGAACGCGGTGACTACCTAGAACTTGGTTACTTTGAACAGGAAGTAGAAGGTGGAAATCGCCAAACTCCTCTTGAGGCTGTATGGAATGCCTTTCCTGCACTTAACCAAGCAGAAGTCCGTGCGGCCCTTGCTCGTTGTGGCTTGACAACTAAACATATTGAAAGTCAGATTCAAGTCTTGTCAGGTGGGGAACAAGCCAAGGTTCGTTTCTGTCTCTTGATGAATCGTGAAAACAACGTTTTAGTGCTGGACGAGCCGACCAACCATTTGGATGTAGATGCCAAGGATGAACTCAAACGCGCTCTCAAAGAATACAAAGGAAGCATTCTTATGGTTTGCCACGAACCAGACTTCTATGAAGGCTGGATGGACCAAATCTGGGACTTTAACAAGCTAACTTAAAAATGAGGGAAAAAGAAATACAGTATCGAATGCGGATACTGTANTTTTTAGGTTATTTAGGATTTAAAATCGTAATCTTTTACCACTTCGATACTATCGATAGTGATAGCAGTAGTTGGTTTGTCTTTTTCATCTTTTTCAGCTTTGGCAATCTTGTCAACAACGTCCATGCCATCGATGACTTGGCCAAAGACTGGGTGTTTACCATCTAGACTAGGATTTCCACCCTCTTTATAGGCTTCGATGATCTTCTTTGGATACTTACTTGTAGGGAGTTTAGCAGAGGTATCTGTAGAGTTTTGGTTGATAAAGAACTGGCTACCATTGGTGTTTGGTTGACCGGTATTAGCCATAGCAAGAGCTCCTCGGATATTGTATAGGTAAGGAGAGATTTCATTTTTGAAACCAGTTCCCTTGTCCTTCGTTTTATCCTTATCATGCCAGATAGATTGGCCACCTGTACCATCTCCCTTAGGATCTCCAGTTTGGACCATAAAGCCATCGATGACACGGTGGAAGGTGATGCCGTTATAGTAGCCTTCTTTAGCGTGAGTAAGGAAGTTTTCAACTGCTAGAGGAGCCAGTTTAGGGAAGAGTTTGATGCGGATATCGCCTTGACTTGTGTGGAGAATGACTTCGGCTTCATCTTCAGCAACTTCTTTAGAAAGTTGAGGGAAGTTAGCATTTTCATTGGTCAAAGCGTCATTCAAATCTTTGGCAGCCTGAGCAGCCACTTTAGAACTTTCTTCAGCTGAGATACTAGAGTCAACATAGTCATCGCCACGCAGACTGCGTTGGATACTGCTACATCCAGCTAGGGCAACAGTGGACAGTAAAAGAAGGGTTGCTAGTTTTTTCATTGTTAACCTCTCAAAAATTCATTTCTACCATTGTACCTTAAAAGGGAAGTGATTTCAAATGTAAAAGATTTTACTAAAAATTTCTAGTAGTAAAAAAAATTAAAACTCTGTCAAGTTTTTTTCTTGACACCTGTCAAAAATCTGATATAATAGAACATGTGCTAAATAGCTTAGCTATTTCACCGAAATAAAAAATAAGAAAAGAGACTTTAAAAATGGCAGTTAAAATCCGTTTGACTCGTATGGGTTCTAAGAAAAAACCTTTCTACCGTATCAACGTAGCAGACTCACGTTCACCACGTGACGGACGTTTCATCGAAACAGTTGGTACTTACAACCCACTTGTTGCTGAAAACCAAGTAACTTTGAAAGAAGACCGCGTTCTTGCATGGTTGGCTGATGGAGCTCAACCTTCAGACACAGTACGTAACATCCTTTCAAAAGAAGGCGTATTGAAAAAATTCCACGATTCTAAATTCTCAAAATAAGTTTAAAGTAGGTTGACAGATGGATACGATTGAAAATCTCATTATTGCGATTGTGAAACCTTTGATTTCACAACCAGATGCCTTAACTATCAAGATTGAAGACACACCAGAGTTTTTGGAGTATCACTTGGATCTTGACCAGAGCGATGTCGGTCGTGTTATCGGTCGTAAGGGTCGCACTATCTCAGCGATAAGAACGATTGTCTACTCTGTCCCAACTGAAGACAAAAAAGTAAGAATCGTTATCGATGAAAAATAAAAAAAGCGGGACGGATGTCTCGCTTTTTTGTGAGGAGGAGAAGATGAAGGATTTAACGTTTAGACAATTACAAGACTACTTACTCGAACATTACCAGCAGTCTCGGACTGAGGAAGGTCTCTTTATCAAGCTAGTGGAGGAAGTCGGAGAAGTAGCCGAGGTCTTGAATGGGCGCTCTGGTCGAAAAGAGGGCGTTCAGGACTCAAACGAGGAACTTGCCAAAGAACTGGCTGATATCATTCACTATACTGTCGCAATTGCAGCCATCAATAATATTAATCTTACCAAAGCCATTTTTGACAAAGATAAGAAGGCTGCCATTAAGTACCAGCATGAAAGAGATTTGGAAGGATTTTTGAATGGGAAGGAGAGTTGATGTCCTCTTTCTTCAACTTGTGAAAATCCCTGGAACGTGATAAAATAAAGGATAAGGATTTTTAATAAATCATTGTTATAGAATGAGTGGATTTCTTTATGAAGAGGATTGAAGTGTCTACGAAAATTGGTAGTCTCTCTGTTACTTATCAAAAGCGAAAGAAAGTTCTTGTCTGTTTAAATGGCGCCGGTTTGCTACCAAGTTATGAAAATTTTTCACTTATACTTGAAAAACTTCCTCCCACAATTGGTTATTTGACAATTGATTTTCCAAACACAGGTAGAAGTCCGATTCATGACCAAGCTGGAAAAAATCTGGATAATCTTGTAGATGCAGTTTATGAAGTACTTGAAGAATTGGCGATTTCTGAATATATACTTTGTGCACATAGTTTGAGTGGAATTTTAGCTTGCAAATTGCTCAACAAGCCAATTAAGTGTCAGGCTTTAGTAGCAATTGAACCGACAACTAAAAAAGTCATGTTTGCTGATTTTTCAGAAAATCCTTATCCAGAAATGGAAGAGCAGATGAGGCTGATTGAGGAGTGTGGTCCTGAACTTTATTTTAAAAGTTTAACTCAAGCCACATTTAGTCCTGAAATCAATAAAGAAATCTGGAAAATAATGCAAGAAAAAGGGTCAGAGTTGAAAAAGCAAGATTCAGAATTTCAGATATCTGGAGAGATTACTGAGGAAGATTTTGAGAATTTGTCGATAGAATCTCATGTCCCTGTATTTATTTTTTGTCAGCCTTATAGAGAAAAAGAGTACAGAGAATCAGAATATTGGACTTCCAATGCTAAACTCATTTTAGGAGGGAATCACCATTATTTACAATGGTCAGAATCAGAAAAAATTGCGACTATTATTCGAGAATTGTCAGAATAAGATGGAAAGAAGGAGAGTACAGGAGACAAGATGAACTACTTTAATGTTGGGAAAATCGTCAATACGCAGGGGTTGCAAGGGGAGATGCGAGTCTTGTCTGTGACGGATTTTGCAGAAGAACGGTTTAAAAAAGGGGCAGAGCTGGCTTTATTTGATGAAAAAGATCAGTTTGTTCAAACAGTGACCATCGCAAGTCACCGTAAGCATAAGAACTTTGACATTATCAAATTCAAAGACATGTACCATATCAATGCGATTGAAAAGTACAAGGGTTATAGTCTCAAGGTCGCTGAGGAAGATTTGAACGATTTAGATGATGGTGAATTCTACTATCATGAAATTATTGGTTTGGAAGTTTACGAGGGAGACAACTTGATTGGAACTATCAAGGAAATCCTACAACCAGGTGCCAACGATGTCTGGGTGGTCAAACGAAAAGGTAAGCGAGATTTGCTTTTACCTTACATTCCGCCAGTAGTTCTCAATGTTGATATTCCAAACAAGCAGGTCGAAGTGGAAATCTTAGAAGGACTAGATGATGAAGATTGATATTTTAACCCTCTTTCCTGAGATGTTTTCTCCGCTGGAACACTCAATTGTTGGGAAGGCTCGAGAAAAAGGGCTCTTGGATATCCATTATCATAATTTCAGAGAATACGCTGAAAAGGCCCGTCATGTTGACGATGAACCTTACGGAGGCGGTCAGGGGATGTTGCTAAGGGCTCAACCCATTTTCGATGCCTTTGATGCTATTGAAAAGAAAAATCCCCGTGTCATTCTTCTTGATCCTGCTGGAAAACAGTTCGATCAAGCTTACGCTGAGGATTTGGCTCAGGAAGAGGAACTGATCTTTATCTGTGGTCACTATGAAGGGTATGACGAGCGTATCAAGACCTTAGTAACCGATGAAATTTCCCTAGGAGACTATGTTTTGACTGGAGGAGAATTGGCGGCCATGACCATGATTGATGCGACCGTGCGCTTGATACCGGAAGTTATTGGTAAGGAGTCTAGTCACCAGGATGATAGTTTTTCTTCGGGACTTCTTGAATATCCTCAATACACACGCCCTTATGACTATCGAGGCATGGTGGTACCAGATGTTCTCATGAGTGGACACCATGAAAAGATTCGTCAGTGGAGACTGTATGAGAGCCTAAAGAAAACCTACGAGCGCAGACCTGACCTGCTAGATAACTATCAACTAACAGCCGAAGAAGAAAAGATGCTGGCTAAAATTAAAGAAAACAAAGAATAAAGGAGAACCTTATGCAAGTAATCAAACGTAATGGAGAAATTGCTGAATTTGATCCAGATAAAATTTACCAAGCTGTCCTAAAGGCAGCTCAAACCGTTTATGTTTTGACAGATGATTTGCGCCAAAACCTTGCACAAGTTACTAAAAAAGTCGTTTTGGACTTGGAAGAAGCAAAAGTAGAACGTGCCACTATCAGCATGATCCAATCAATGGTTGAACACCGCTTACTTGGAGCTGGCTACATCACAATCGCAGAACACTATATCTCTTATCGCTTGCAACGCGATTTGGAGAGAAGTGGTTATGGCGACCATATCGCCGTTCATCTTCATTTTGAACAAATCCGTTAAGAAAAAGAGTGGGATGCAAAGAACATCTCACTCTTTCTTAAATAGACTTTTCTGAGCTTTTTGTACGGTTGAGGGAACGAAACGAAGCCGTTTAATATCACTGATACGAATGATTCGAGTCACGTTTTTTGAAAAATTCTTGACGATAATTTGTTGGCGATTGGCGTCGTGTTTGATAATATCACCCGTAAAACTTGTCTCAGCAAGTATCACATGAACAGCCGTCTTTTTCTGGATAGCTTGTTCAATCATAGCGGTGAGGGAGTTGTCCTCGATTTGAGGATGATCATCATTCCCATTGAGAAAACTATGTAGTTTATCTAGAACTAGTTGGAATGCCTGTCTCATAGAATCCTCCCTTCTTATATATCCACATTATATAAAATTTTCTTAAAAACTACAAGATTTTTCGAATAATCTAATGAAAACTAAAAAGGAGAACAAAATGGCAGAATTTACATTTGAAATCGAAGAACACTTACTGACCTTGTCTGAAAATGAAAAAGGATGGACCAAGGAAATCAACCGCGTCAGCTTTAATGGAGCCCCTGCAAAGTTTGACATTCGCGCTTGGAGCCCAGACCATACTAAAATGGGCAAGGGAATTACTCTTACAAATGAAGAATTTCAGGTAATGGTGGATGCTTTTAAAGGTGGACAATAAAAGAATCTTGAGTAGAACTCAAGATTCTTTTTCTTATGACACAATATAGTCACAGAGAGAAGTCTTAGCCAATTGAATAAAAGTCTCTCTAAATTCTTCAGGTGGTGTTGGATTATCCTTACGAATCCACACTTCAATGAATGAAATCGCCATTGTCGTAATGATATAGGCTATGTCCTCTTCACTAAAATTATATTTCAGCTGGTAGTTAACATTTTTTAGTACCCACTGAGAATATTTCTCACGTAGAAACTCCCTCCAACAAGTGGTGGCTTGAGAATTGTACAAGGTACCGACGACTTCTCGCTTTTCATAGATGAGAGGGAGAATGTGGTCTGCTAAGAAAGTGATGGGATCGCCATCTCGTTCAGGACAGTAGTTGTTAAAATTATTAAAGATCTGTTGATCGGTTTCCTTGTGGATATAATCGATAATATCTTCAAAGTTATTAAAGTGCTTTTGATAAATCGCTTGGCGGGAAATACCAGCTTCTGCAGCAATCTCAGTCATGGTAAAAGAAGTTCGCTGAGGGTTTCTCCTTGCAAGAGTAATAAAAGCACCTAAGATTAACTCTCTAGTTTTATTTGCCATAGCTTTACCTTCCTATCTATAAATATTAAAAATACTAGATTTAGTATTACCCAAACTTTCCCTTTAGCATAAATAAACTGAATAGATGATTATTTGAAAGCCTCTATAAGACTATTATATCATAGATTTATTATAAATAACAGATTGTTACAAGGAGCCACTACTTTTTGCAAATTCCTATTATGTCAGTATTTCCAGACAATTCTTAGGATAGTCACTTTTTATATGGTATCATGAAATAATATATCAAAAAAAGTTGACACTGTGTAAATAAATAACTGAGTGAATTACAAGATTTTAATAAAAATATTCAATGATATGTAGTATAATAGTGTACTCATTTTTCAAAGCAAGTGTTACAAGTATGTTGTCGTGTAACAAATCATGCGATTGAAAGGGGTGTTGCCTACTGGGAGAAGAAGATGCACTATTCAATCCATTTCAATCATTTAGAAAGGAAAGTCATGAAATTTAAGAAATTGTGGCTCTATATTTTAACGCCACTAATCGTTTTATTAGGTTCTGCTGTTCTGACAAATACAGTTCAAGCAAAGGAATTGCAACATGTTATCACTAATGTCCAAATGTGGGATGTCGATAATGGTGGTGTAAAGAAACCAAATGCTGATGGGACCTATGAGTTGACCATGAACAACGATTACCCTAACTATAAGTACATGGTAGACTTTGATTTGAGTAATTATAATGGTAAGCTTGAGGAAGGCGATACTTTTACTTTTACTATCCCTGCGCCATTGACCGTAGAGAATAAGACGTTTGATATTACGGACAAGAGTACAGGTGTTGCAGTAGCCTCTGCTAAGGTTGTATCTAGTGGGAAGAATGCTGGTGGTAAAGTTACCATGACCTTGCAAAACCTAAAAGCATATCTTGCTAAAAAAGGTGGAACTCAGGTAAATGATGTTTCAGGTACATTTTATACTGGGTTTAGTATTAGACAAGATACAAGCAAAACAACCATTACCTATCCAACGACTGAAACAAAAGACAAGATTACGCATGTAATTAAGTCAAAAAAACCTAGTACTCCTGATTATGGTAACGAAGTTGGTGTAACAAACTTTGCAAAGGTTAATGGTATTATTACGAAAGAGCACTGGGAATCAAAACTTTTAAATAAGAGTGGAGAGTACCACCATCCATTTATCATTCGTGTGAATGATAGACAGGCAAGTTATAATACATTAGAAATCCATGACTCTATTTTAGAGGATGGATATTCGCCAGCTCAATTTGTTCCTGAATCGTTAGAAATTAAATATGGCTATTACGACAAGCGCTATAGTTTCCATGATGAAAAGCCTATGAAAGAGGGCGTCGATTACACCGTGGAGTGGAACGATTCTTATACCGATTTCAAAATTAAGATTAGTAATGCCTCTTCAAAAAAGGCTTCAAATGGGAAACCTGCTTCATTCCGTATAACCTATAAGACAACGGCTCCGGGAGATGGAACAAAAATCGGAAATAGCGCGGAAGTAAAAGGTGACGATGCTCCGCTAAGTTCTCGTACTGATGAGACTAAAACAAAACTCATTGTTTCTCGTAATTCTCAGATTACTGATGGTGGTACTATCCAGTTGAAAACAGGATATCGAATCACTCTTTATAAAGTTGATGAAAAGACTCTTGATCGTTTGGTTGGAGCTAAATTCAAGATAATACCACCATCAGGTGCAACTGCTACTGAAGAAACTGTAACAACGAATGCTGACGGAGTAGCACAATCTTCAGTCTATTCAGAAGATGATGTGAAAAAAGGTAACTTCACTGTTACAGAAATTGAGGCTCCTAAGGGATATGAATTGGATTCAACTCCATTTGAAGTGACCGTAGGTAAAGATGGGGTTATTAAGACTGTTAAGAACAAACGTGCTTCAGCTAAAGCCCAACTATCTGCCATCAAGAAATTGACAGGTCGTGCGATGAAAGCTGGCGAGTTTGAATTTGATTTGTTTGATGACAAGACAAATAAAGTTGTTGAAACTGTAACAAATGATGCAGACGGAAACATTAAGTTTGCTGAATTGTCATTTGACCAAGAAGGGGAATACACTTACCACATCGTAGAGAAGAAAGCCAACACAACTGAAAAAGGTGTCACATACGATGCTAACCCTGTAGAGGTTAAAGTTACTGTAACAACAGATGCAACAACTGGTAAACTAGTTGCAACTGTGTCTTACGAAAGTGATGATAAGACTTTCGAAAACACTTACGCTGCTGAAAAAACTTCAGCTTCTCTTGAAGTAACAAAAGCTCTTTCAGGTCGTACCTTGAAAGCTGATGAGTTTGAGTTTGTCTTGAAAAATGACGAAGATGGCTCAGAACTTCAAAAAGTGAAGAACACTGCCGACGGTAAAGTAACATTTGCCCCAATCGAATATACTAAAGCTGGTACATACAACTACACCATTGTTGAAACAAACGCTGGTAAGACTGTTGATGGTGTGACTTACGATAATCTTGAAGTTAAAGTCACAGTAGAAGTTACAGATGACGGCGAAGGAAAACTTCATGCGAATGTGACTTACCCAGCGGACAAAGAATTCAATAACAGCTATGGAACTTCAAAAGCAAAAGCAACTCTTGAAGTGACTAAGAAGTTGACAGGCCGTGAGTTGAAAGCTGATGAATTTGAGTTCACTTTGACAGACCAAGATGGCAATGTGAAAGAAACTGTGAAGAATGACAAAGACGGAAATGTTAAGTTCTCAGAATTGGAATTCGACAAAGCAGGCACTTATACTTATAAGATTGCTGAAAAAGCGGGTACTGCTACAGGTATCCAGTACGATACGAAAACCATCACAGCTACAGTAACTGTAGCGGACAATGGTAAAGGTGTCCTTGAAGCAACCGTTGCTTACGACGATGAAAAAGCATTCGAGAATACTTACACACCAGCAGGAGCTACAAGTGTAACTCTTGGAGCTAAGAAAGTTCTTGAAGGTAAGGATCTTGAAGCAGGCAAATACAGCTTCGAATTGAAGAAAGAAGACGGTAGTGTTGTCGAAACAGTGACAAACGCTGCAGATGGAAGTGTTACTTTCTCACCAATCTCATATGATGAGAGCCAAGTGGGAACTCACAAGTACACTATCTCAGAAGTTGCTGGCTCTGAAGCAGGGATCACTTACGATAAGACGGTTCAAGAAGTTGAAGTAACGGTTGAAAAAGTAAGTGCGACTGAATTGAAAGCAACAGCTTCAAAAGAAGCAAAAGATCTTGTGTTTACAAACAAATACACTCCAGCCAAAACTTCAGTTTCTGTGAAGAAAGCATGGGATGATAAGGACAACCAAGATGGTAAACGCCCATCCTCTGTCACAGTTAAATTGCTTGCGGATGGTCAAGATACAGGTAAGACACTTACATTGACTGAAGCAAATGGTTGGGCTGGAAGCTTCACAGACCTTGATGCTGATAAAGGCGGCACACCTATTAAGTACACAGTAGTAGAAGTAACTGTTCCTGGTTACACTTCTAAGGTTACTGGTGACGCTGCATCAGGATTCACTATCACAAATAGCTATTCTCCAGAAACAGTTGACATTAAAGCAACTAAGAACTGGGATGATGCCAATAACCAAGACGGCAAACGTCCAACTAAGATTACAATCAATCTTTTAGCAGACGGTCAGAAAGTCGCATCGAAAGAAGTTCAAGCAGCCGCAGATGGAACTTGGACTACTACATTCGAAAAATTAGCAAAATATAAAGCTGGTAAAGAAATCAAATACACTGTAACAGAAGAAGCCGTAGCCGAATACGAATCAACTATTACAGACTTTACCCTCACAAACAAATATGCACCAAAAGAAATCGACTACAAGGTAACAAAAGTATGGAACGATGCGAACAACCAAGACGGCAAACGTCCTAAGTCCGTAACAGTTCAACTTTTCAAATCTGTAGATGGATCTAAACCAGTAGCTGTTGAAGGTAAGAAATTGACCTTGACAGCTGATGATAAGATCGACGCTAACACTTGGGTAGCATCCTTCACAAATCTTCCACAATACGAAGCTGGTAAAGAAATCACTTACTCTATCGATGAAGTAGATGTACCAGCTGGCTATAAAGCCTCTGTGACTGGTCAAGTGGTGACAAACACTCATGACGTAGAAACAGTCGTTCTTTCAGGAACTAAGGTGTGGAAAGATAACAACAACCAAGACGGCAAACGTGCAGATAAAGTGAAAGTTCAAATTCTTAACGGCGACAAAGTTGTTCAAGAAATTGAAGTTTCAGAAGCAACTGGTTGGAAGTTCGAATCAAAAGCACTTCCTAAGTATGAAAATGGTAAAGAAATCAAGTATACTGTCAAAGAAGTAGCTGTGAAAGAATATACCTCAACGGTTACTACGTACAAAGATGGTAAGTACACAGTTACCAATACACATGCTCCAGAGAAAACATCTGTAAAAGGTCATAAGATCTGGAAAGATGAAGAGAACCAAGACGGTATCCGTCCAGCATCTATCACAGTGAAACTTCTTGCGGATGGTCAAGACACTGGTAAGACTGCGGTAGCCTCAGAAGCAACTGGTTGGACTTATGAGTTCACAGACCTTGATCGTTATAAAGACGGTCAAGCAATCGAATACTCTGTAGTAGAAGTTCCAGTTGA
>NZ_RJNY01000023.1:0-24297 GCF_003942795.1 Streptococcus mitis | reverse complement strand
CCAATAGTAGCAAAAATAGTATACAGTATCGTACCTCTTGAAAATAATTTTGCGGAGGAAAACTGCAACCCTAATTCTGTAATATGTTCTTCAACTTTAGAAATGTGTTTTGAATTTATATCTTTTATTTTTACCCAGGGAATATTACCTTGAACCCAAAATTCTTTTTTATTTCTTGAAGGAGTTCCTCCTGCTTGTATCTCACAAATTTCCCCTAACTTCACTTTCTTCATGCAACCACCTCCTCGAAATATCGGGATTTGACGAGCAAGTTAAATTTTTCTGACTGAATTTTACGAAAATCATAAATTTGACTTATTGTATTTAGTTTTTTTGAAATTAGCTTTTGTTCTAGTTTATTAGGTAATACAAATGAGATATCTTTAATTTTAGCTACTGAAAGATGTTTGACTGTAACAAAAGGCGTCTTATCTTCAATTTCTTTCAAGAATTTAGGAATCAACCAAGATATGTAACCTTCATCTACACTTTTATCCGTAATTTTAATTTTACAGACACGTTGATTAAGTAGCGCTAAATCCCCCTCCCATTTTTTCAATATAAAACTGCCATCCATTGTAATCAATAAATCTCCATTTTTAATAAGATATTCTTCGGGATAGGTTCCTTCAAAGTAGGTATCAGAAAAACCTCTTTCTACATCTCGAATTCGTATTAAGGGGAGACCAATTTTTTTATCGTTAAATTGTGATGATTTAAAAGCATAACCAGATAAAATATCACAAACTTCCCCCAACTTCACTTTTTTCATACATCCATCTCCCTACTTGAGTAATTCTTCTAACTCTGCCAAGCCAGCTTGAATTTCTTTTTCTAGATCATTAATTTTCTTTAAGATGACTTCTGTTGGTTCATACTCAACTTTTTCATACTCAATTTCTTTGTATTTATTGATCGATAAATCATAATCATTATCCTTTATCTCATCGACTGGAACAAAGAAAGACTGATCCGTTCTCTTACGTTCTGCTTCGTTGTCAAGTTGATGGAAACGTTGAATAATATCTGGAATATCATTATCACTGATCGGTTGTCGTTTATCATCCAAACTTAAACCATCTGCTTTCATATCGTAAAACCAGACCTTATCCGTTCCACCATTTCCAGTTTTTGTAAAGATGAGAATGGCAGTTGAAACTCCAGCATAAGGTTTGAAAACGCCACTTGGCATTGATATTACAGCATCCAATTTATGATTCTCTACAATTTCCTGACGAATTCCTTTATGGGCTTTAGAAGAACCAAAGAGGACACCGTCAGGTACAATAACTGCTGCACGTCCCCCTGGTTTCAATGTACGCAAGAAAAGAGCAAGGAAAAGTAATTCTGTTTTTTTGGTTTTTACAGTTGCAAGGAGATCATTTGAAGTTGAATCGTAGTCAAGCGATCCCTTAAATGGAGGATTTGCTAACACTAAAGTGTATTTATCTGCTTCTTCATTATCTTGAGATAGTGAGTCAAGATAACTAATTTGTGGATTTTCCACTCCATGCAGCATCATGTTCATTGCACCAAGTCTAAGCATAGTTGTATCCGTATCATTCCCATGAAACATAATGTTATGAAAATGGTTGATATTATCTGGATTGGTTTCCCATTCATCTTTTTTACGCTTTAAGTAACGGCTAGCAGATACTAAGAAACCCGCAGACCCCATAGCAGGATCTGAGATAATATCCTTGATAGTTGGTTGCATCAACTCAACCATCATATCGATGATGTGACGAGGTGTACGAAATTGTCCATTTTTACCTGCGGTTGACAATTTTGATAGCAGATATTCATAGATGTCGCCAATATCATTAATCCCCTGTGTGTCACTATCAAAGTCTATACCTGAGTCTCTAGTTGGAAATTCATCTAATATAGAAATCACCTTTTGGAGCGTAGCAGGTTTATTTATTTGAAAGATAGCTTCACGCATATAACGTGAAAAAGCTGTATCATCAGTATCACCCTTAAGATTCTTCATAAATGGAAAAATCTCCTGTGTCATTAAACGATAGACTTCCTGAGCATCTCCCATATTTTTAAAAGTCGACCAACGGTATTCAGGTTTGTCTTTTGGAAAAATTCCCTCATAAGAAATTCCTAGAAACTCAGCATCGCTTTCGCGTCCAAGCTCGACACTATCCAAATCCTTCATAAATAGAAGATAAGTCAATTGTTCAATATTTGTTAGAGGATTTGCATTTCCTTCAGTCCACAGCATTTCCCACAGCTGATCAATTTTATTTTTTAATTCGCCTGTAATCATACTAGTCTCTTTTCTTTGGTTTTAAAGTTATGAATATCACTATTTTAACAGATTTTCAATTAAGCTTCAATTATGTTTCTCGCTATAAAAATTTCTTTCAAAAATAAAAAAGCAAACACAAAATATGGTTCACTTTTTTAAACTTTTCTACTCTCCATCCTTCCAGTTTCGAGCAATCTCTTCGTCTTTCTGGAGTTGGTCTACGAGCTCTTCGATGGAGTTAAATTTGACCATATCACGGACACGGTCCAGCCAGTAGACCATGACTGTCTCACCGTAAATATCATCTGAAAAGTCAAAAATATTGACTTCAAAACGTGGTTCTTCTCCATCAAAGGTAACATTTTTTCCAACACTTGCCATTCCACGATATCTCTGACGCTGCACTTCCACATCGACTACGTAAACACCGTCCGCTGGCATGTAAGTTCGGTCTCTTAGGACCAGATTTGCTGTTGGATAACCGATCGTACGCCCACGAGCATTTCCATGAACGACCATCCCACGAGATGGGAGCGGTGTGCCGAGCAGTTGATTGACTTCCCTGACATCTCCATCAAGAATTGCCTGACGAATCCGTGTAGAACTAATCTTGCCCTTTTCGTCTTCGACCGGAGGAACAATGATGATTTCTCCATCAAAATAATCCTTCAGGTCATCCGCAGTTTTCTTATCAGAGCCAAAAGTATAGTCAAATCCTGCTACAATAATAGCTGGTTTTAAAGCTCGAACATAGGTATTAAAGAATTCTTGACCCGTTAAACTAGCAAATTTGCTACTAAAGTCAAGTAAGAAAAGAGCCTCTACCCCATGCCATTTCATCTTGTGCTCCCGTTCCTCGTGATTGACGATATGGAGCATAAGTTCAGGTTGGTAAGGTTGCAAGGCAAGTTTTGGCGATTCTGTAAAGGTCATCACGACAACTGGCAGATAATCCTTCATAGAAGCCTTGCTGGCCACTTCAAAAAGTTTCTGATGCCCCTTGTGGATGCCATCAAAATAACCTAATACAAGGACTGTTTTCCCCGGTACTGCAATGTCTTTTTCGTTCTTAATAGGTACTGTTGTAATCATAAAACTATTATATCATAGAGCAAGTCTTTTCGCTAAGAGGAAATCCCAAATGTCGTTTTCTGTGCCTGAACTGACCTTAAGTGAAAATTTAGCACTTTAGTTTTAAAAAATAGCACCTCCTAAGAGATGCTATCGTTTAGTAACTAGTCTATTGTTTCTTCCAAATCTTTTAACTTAACCGAAACAATCTTAGACACACCTGATTCTTGCATGGTAACTCCATAGATAGAGTCCGCTGCCGCCATCGTCCCCTTACGGTGGGTTACGACGATAAACTGACTATCCTTGTCAAAGCGGTTGAGGTAATCCCCAAAACGTTTGACATTGGCTTCGTCCAGCGCCGCCTCTACCTCGTCCAAGATGACGAAAGGAATGGTCTTAACTCGGATAATGGAGAAGAGCAAAGCCAGAGCTGATAGTGCTTTCTCCCCACCACTCATGAGGTTGAGAGATTGGATTTTCTTACCTGGAGGTTGAACAGAAATCTCCACACCAGCTGTTAAAAGATCGCCCTCAGTCAATATCAAGTCTGCTTGACCTCCGCCAAACATCTGTCTAAAGGTCACTTTAAAGGACTCACGAATAGCTTCAAAGGTTGATTTGAAGCGTTCCTTAACCTCATCATTCATCTCTGTGATGGTGTCAAGAAGAAGGTTTTTCGCAGAAAGAATATCATCTCTCTGACTATTTAGAAATTCCAAGCGGTTATGGACTTCTTCATATTGCTTAATAGCATCCAAATTGACTGGACCCAGTGAGCGAATAGCCTTCTCAAGATCTTTAACCTCTTGCTCCGCCAGATTGAGATTTTCCAGTTCATGAGCCTTTTCTAGAGCCTCATTGTAGCTAATCTGGTACTGGTCTGTCAACTGACCTTGTAGATGGCGCAAGCGTTCGCTGACCTTTTCCTTCTTGGCTTCAGCACGTGTTTGTTTACGAATCCACTCTTCATTCTGCTGGCGAGCCTGATCCAAATGGCTGGCAATATCATCCAGTTGACCCTCGATATCATCCAATTCAAACTGCTTGCGAATCAGACCTTGTTGAAGATTGGTTTTCTGAGTTTTGGCCTCTTCCACCTGCTGGCTTAGTAAATCCGTATCCACTTTCTCAAGATTATCAACTTTTTCTTGGAGAAGACGCTGAATTTCCTCTTGCTCGACATCCAGATTATCCAGTTCCTTACCTAAGCGTTCAATATCAGTAACTTCGTACCGCTTCTGTCCTTGCAGTTCGGACTTAAGCAAGCGCGCTTGAGAAGTCTGTTCCTGCAAGTTTTGATAACGTTCTTGAATAGCGTTTTTGTTAGACTTAATCTCTTCAATCTCAGCTTCCAGATTTTGTTTTTCACTGGCAATGGTGGCAAGGCGCTCTTGGCATTTTTCCTTGTCCGCTTGCCAATCTCCTTCAGTAAGGCGATTTAATTCCTCTTCTTGAAGTTTCCAAAGCGTTTCCAGTTCTTCGACCTGCTGATTGGTTTGTTGATAAGCAAGATACAAACCTTGCTCCTGAATACGAGCTTGCTCACCCTGAGATTTGATGGCTTCTAATCTTTCTGCCAATACCGCCATCTCATCTTGCAAGGACTTCAAACTCGCTTCTTCTGACCGCAGATTGGATTCTTCTTCAGCAATTTCTTTTTGTAATTGCTCCAGTTCTGGCTTGATGAAAATACTGTTATTTTGACGATTAGCACCACCAGCATAGGAACCACCTGTACGCAACTCTGTCCCATCCAGTGTCACCATACGAACCTGATAGCGAACTTGACGAGCTGCGGCACGCGCATGTTCCACAGTATCAAAAATTGCTGTCGTTGCTAGCAAGTTCTTGAAAATGGCTTCTAGTCTCTTATCAAACGACACCAACTCATCTGCCATACCCAGAAATCCTGGACTTGCTGCGATAGCATCTTGATTCTGACTAGAAATCGTACGCGCTTTGATCGTTGTCAAAGGAAGGAAGGTCGCACGACCAGCTCTGTTACGTTTGAGGAAATCAATCGCCTTGGTTGCTGCGTTTTCATCTTCTACGATGATATGTTGACTGCTAGCTCCAAGTGCAATCTCCAAAGCAATTTGATAATGCACATCAAAGGTCAAGTGTTCACTGACTGCACCAATGATCCCACCAAGACGGTCTTTTTCTTGGAGAACACTCTTAACACCCGCATAAAAATTACTATGATTTCTTAGGATATTTTCCAAACTCTGGGCTCGAGCCTGCTTGTTTTTGAGACTATCCAGACGGTCAAAGAGTTGGCTCTGCTGGGCTTGGTAAGAAACTTTCTGCTCCTCTTGTTCCTTGGCACCAGCTTGGTAGTCTGCCAATAATTTCTGAACCTGCTCCTTGGCAGTTTCAAGCTCAGCCTGTTGTTGACTGGCCTTCTCTTTAGCTGTAGCCAGCTGTTCTTTCAATTTCTCAAGTTGATCTGCTTGTTTTTGAGATAGTTGACGGCTGTTCTCCAGTTCATTCTCGATGCGAGTCAGTTGGTTTGAGACATCCGCTTCTTCTTGTAAAAGCGCCACAAAACGTTCACGCAGGAGCTCAATCATCTGGTCAGGATCATCTGAAAAAGCCAACAACTCTGCTTCTAGGCGATTGAGTTCCTTGTTGTTTTCAGCTAGACTTTTCTCTAACTGTTCCAAGTTCGCTTCTTTTTCAGCCTTTTCATTACTTAAAACCTTTCTCTTATCTTCCAAAGTCGCCAAACGGGCTTGCGCTTCTTGTTGATTAAGGGCAACTTGCTCGGATTCCAGTTTCGATAGGGCTAGTTTTCGCTCTAAGTCACTAATCAAACTAGTCAAATCCATCAAGCTTCCTTGATCCTTGGCCATTTCAGCCTGGAGATCCTGACGTTTCTTTTTAAGGCTTTGATTTTCCTCTTCTAACTCTTCACGCTTTTGGTAATAGCTAGTCAAAAGTTCCTGAACTTGCGTCAGTTCTTCTTCCGTCAACTCTAGTTCAGTCTTGTTTTCCTTGATTTGGGCAACCAGTACATCCAAGTAAATCGCCTTACGTTGACCATCCAAGTCGAGAAACTTGCGCGCATTCTCAGCTTGTTTTGCAAGGGGCTTGATTTGATTGTCCAACTCGTAGATAATGTCCTCTAAGCGGTCGAGATTGTCTTGAGTTTGTTGCAGTTTGCTTTCTGTTTCTTTTCGACGAGTCTTGTATTTTAAAACTCCAGCAGCTTCTTCAAAAATAGCTCGGCGTTCCTCTGGCTTAGAATTAAAAATCTCCTCAACCTTCCCTTGGGAAATGATGGAGAAGGAATCCCGTCCCAAACCAGTATCCAAGAAGAGGTCATGAATATCACGCAAGCGCACCTTCTTGCCATCAATTCGATACTCGCTATCTCCACTACGGTAAATATGACGCTCTACCTTAATGACTTGCCCAGCATCCTTGATGAAGCCATCTTCATTGTCCAAGGTCACGATAACAGAGGCATAATTGAGTGGTTTGCGACTTTCTGTTCCAGCAAAGATAACGTCAGGCATCTTACCACCACGAAGGCTCTTGATACTGGACTCCCCCAAGGCCCATCGTAGACTTTCTGTGATATTTGACTTCCCAGAACCATTGGGCCCAACGACAGCTGTCACACCTTGGTCAAAGACAACCCTGGTCTTGTCAGCAAAGGACTTGAATCCCTGGATCTCAATTTCCTTTAAATACATGAATCAAGCCCTTTCTCAACGGCATTTTTTGCGGCCTCTTGCTCTGCCAATTTTTTAGAACGGCCTTGGCCTTTTCCTATACTCTTGCCCTCGACCAGAACTTCTACATCAAAAACCTTATCATGGGCAGGTCCCGTTTCAGAGGTCACCTGGTAGCGAATATCCACATCTCCATTTACCTGAAGCAGCTCTTGCAGGTGTGTCTTATAATCCTTAATCATTTCAAAGTCACCTGCTTCAACCTTGGGGATCATGACTTGATAGATAAACTCTTTTACTCTAACAACATCCTTGTCCAAAAGCAAAGCACCCAGAAAGGCTTCAAAGGCATCTCCAAGAATGGTGTCACGATTGCGCCCACCAGACTTTTCTTCTCCTTTTCCTAGCTTGATAAACTGATCAAACTGGCAATCACGCGCAAAACCAGCCAAACTCTCCTCACGGACAATCATAGCACGGAGTTTAGACAAATCTCCCTCTGGTTTCTTGGGATATTTTTTATACAGATATTCTGAAATCAATAATTGCAGAACAGCGTCTCCTAAAAATTCCAAGCGCTCATTGTGTGAAATTTTTAAGAGGCGGTGCTCATTGGCATAACTCGTATGAGTAAAGGCCGTTTCCAGTAAGTTTTTGTCTGCAAATTCGATTGCAAAACGCTTCTTTAGTACAGTTTGTAATTCTTTCATACCAACCTCTTTCTAACTGATAATAGTCTCTTTTATTATATCAAAAAAAGCCCCCTGAGTCACTTCAAAACGGGACTAGAGGGGATTTGAGCATTTTTTAGAACAAACTTTTCATTTTTAGGGGCAAACTTGGGGCGAGATAAAGAAAAAGCCTTATTTAAGGCTTTCTTAGGCTATTTACATCCACCCTGAGGGAATCGAACCCCCATCTCAAGAACCGGAATCTTACGTGATATCCATTACACTAAGGGTGGAAACTTGTCTTATTATAACAGAAATTTGCTCTAATAACAAGTTTTTTATGGGTAGACTAAGCGTCCATTAGTGGGATGCATCCCCGTTCCAGATAGAGTTTTTCACGATAACATAATCAACGTGTTTGAGGTCGGCAACTTTGCGTCCACCTGCATAAGAGATAGCACTTTGCAAGTCCTGTTCCATCTCAGTAAGGGTGTCTTGCAAATGTCCTTTAGCATGCAGTAAGATGCGTTTGCCTTCCACATTTTTATATGCTCCCTTTTGGTATTGAGAAGCTGAACCATAGTATTCTTTGAACTGTTCCCCATCAACTTCGATTGTCTTTCCTGGGCTTTCGATATGTCCTGCAAATAGGGAACCGATCATGACCATGCTGGCACCGAAACGGATAGACTTGGCTATATCACCATGAGTACGAATCCCTCCATCAGCGATAATCGGTTTGCGAGCTGCTTTAGCACACCAACGTAGGGCAGCCAATTGCCAGCCACCTGTACCAAAACCAGTCTTTACCTTGGTAATACAAACCTTACCAGGACCGATTCCAACCTTAGTAGCATCCGCTCCAGCATTTTCCAATTCACGCACAGCTTCTGGTGTTCCTACGTTACCAGCAATGACAAAAGTGTCTGGTAATTCTTTCTTGATGTGTTGAATCATAGAAATCACGCTATCCGCATGACCATGGGCAATGTCAATCGTGATATACTCAGGAGCATCAGCCTTGAGTCGGCTAACAAAATCATACTCGTAGTCCTTGACACCGACAGAAATGGAAGCAATGAGCCCTTGATCGTGCATGCGTTTGATAAAAGGAATGCGCCTAGCCTCATCAAAACGATGCATAATGTAGAAGTAGCCATCTTTAGCCAGTTGCTCTGCTACATTCTCATCCAAAATCGTCTGCATATTTGCAGGTACAACAGGTAGTTTGAAAGTGTGATTTCCAAGTGTGACACTCGTGTCTGCTTCTGCACGGCTTTTAATGACACATTTATTAGGAATCAACTGAATATCTTCGTAATCAAAAATTGGAAATTCATTTAACATATCGATGTCTCGTTTCTTTTATAATGACCTACCTATGCTTGCGCATCCCTACGTCTTTTCCGACGTTTCCTTAATTAATTATAAACAAAGGTACAGTTTTTGTCAAATATTTTCAGTAATCAAATGATATCGTTCGGAAATTACTTATATAAATGGTAAGAGAAAGAGGAGAGATTAGATTCTCCCCGCTTCTTCATCAATAATCGCTTTAAAATTTTCTTCTGAATTTTCCATCATTTTACAAAATGCACTATAGGATGAGGCATTCTGAGGGATTTGGATAGACCACTTCTTCAATTGAGCTCCATAGCCAGCTAGTTTTCCTATTTCACTATTTACTGACCGCTCCACACTAGGGAAAATCAGTCCGGCTTTCTCAGCTTTTAAAATATAAGAATAGGAAATCAGCTGGAACAAGTCCTCGCGGTTAATCCCTCTTTCAGTGAACTCCAGTTTCTTATATTTAGCATCTAAAACAGTATTTCGTTCTCTGTCATAAAAATCTGGATATACTTTTCGTTTCCCAACAGAAAATACTGAAATTCCGTTCGTCTTATCTTTATTTCGTGGATGGATGAAACCTTTTGGCAACAAGGTATGAACATACTCTTCCCAAATCCAGGCAACATCAAAGAGAATACCATGTACCATCTGGGCTTGAGGTCCAAGACCATGCTTTTCTCTACTCAGAATCATCAAGCAGAGTTCCTGTAATTTTCTATACTCTCTGAAATAGGCGTGTCGGATGGGTTTGATTTTATTCATTCTGATAATCTTGGCACGATTAGCTAGTTTATAAGCTGGAGTTACACGAGTAATTTCTGTCATATTTTCACGATTACTATCGAGCAGAACTCCGAAACTTTTCTGATTCTTTATGTACTCAATCGTATGTCGAATCAACTGCATGAGTGGATTATCATAGGTAAATTCCCTAGTAGTATAGGCAATATTTCCCATAAAAGGGAGATTTTTTTTCAGATGATTTCCAACATCTAGTACACCCTTTACATGACTATCGTTATGGAAAAATCGCTGGTATTCCTTATAAAGACCTTTTCGGAGAGCAGCTTGCAGATATTTGGGAAAGAGGTAAATCAAAAGCTGATAGAGTTTATCCTCTGGAGATAGACCAACATCCAAACTAGTCAGATTGATATTGAGAACCTTTTGTAAAAGATAATGCAAAAAATGGTCGTTACTTTCATCAGAAAAACGAGAGGAAATCGTTAATCTTTCCTGACCATATCCCAGAAAACCAATCACGTTTCCTGTCTTGATTTCCTGATTAACTGTTTCCAAAATCTTTTGGTCCTTGTCTAAATCAGGAGAATTTATCAAATCATTCGGGAAAATAAAGATACTGTCCTCTCGAGAAAGGTTATCTAGTGTTCTATCAAGAAGTGCTTGACTTAGATTGGGATATTCTGCGACAAAGTCCTCTTTAGCGATTCTATACTGATTATCAGTGATCCGCATTATCATCACCAGTATCTTGCCAATCTGTTCGCTCGTTATTTGTCAGATCAAATGCTTTTTTCAATGTATCCAGAGTTTCAGCCTCCTCATAAGAGCCTCGTAAGTAATCTTCCAAAAGTGGTTTGAGGTAATCAGACCAGAGTAATTCATAGTTAAACTCTACATCCTTCAACTTAAGGAAATAACTTGGTCCGATATGATAATGACTGTTTAATTCCTGAACGTTTTCGATAGCAACATTCAAATTTCTTAGACGAAGTTTTGCTTCTTCTGCATGGATATCTAGTTCTTTATCCAGCATAGCAACTTGGCTTTCAGCAGTAACTTCAACAAAACGGAAACGACGACGCATAGCAAAATCAAAGGTATCTACTGAACGGTCAATATCATTCATTGTTCCGATGATGTAGACATTCTCAGGAATATAAAACTTGTCATCCGTCTCATGTAAATTAGCATACTGGGTAGAAACACTCCCCCTTTCACCACGATATCCAGGATCGATAGAGAAAAAGAGCTCGCCAAAAATCTTAGAAATCTCCCCACGGTTAATTTCATCGATGATGAAAACGAATTTCTTGTCTGTGTCAATCGTTGGAGATACATAATCACATAATCCATAACTTTCTTTCATGTGATCTAAAACGATTTTTTGATAAGTTTCGTACTTTAACTTAGTTTCCTCACCCTTGTACAAAAGATACACCTTTTCTTTGGTAGCAACAGGAGAATCAAACTTCACATTCCCTAGACTATTTAAACTGGCTGGAACAGAACTACGAGGCAAGAAGTATTGTCCTTGCTTTTCATTGATAGCATCCGTTAGCTTACCCCACGCTTCCTCAAAATTATCTTGGCCTCCAGTTTTTTGAGCTTCTTTAGCCTTCTGACAAAACTTCTTAAAAATGCCGTCCTGCAAGCCAAAGTTAATCTGTCCATCATTTACCAGGATTGGTCTCAACCCCTCTACAAAATCCGTATAATCATAGGAAGGGTGAAACTGTACAAATTCAATTTGGTCTTCGTTGCCACCCGTTAACTCCATAGCAATTTCTTTAGCAAGATAAGTTTTTCCTGTGTCAGGAGCACCACGGAGGATGAGGTTTTTGGATTTTTTTAATTTATCTAAATAATCGTCAATATTTTTATTCATAACAACTTTCTCTATATTTTTTCTGTATGTACCATTTAGAATAGATTTATATAAATTGATACGTTCTGAATTTCTATCCCAGTTGATGGTTTGTCTTGTACCTTTTTTACCTTGGTATTCCCATCCACCATCTACTTTCAACCAATTAACACCAATACAATGTTTAAACTCTGTTTTTGTTTCATCAAAGTAATATGTTTTCACACATTGTCCAATACCTAAAATTTTGTTAAATCCTGAGGTAGCTATTATATAATCATTTATTTTTATGTCATGTGCAAACTTCCAAATAAATAAATTTCTCTGCTTTCCTTGATTCAATTCTTCAGGATTATTGTAATCTAAAATATTAGATAAATTAGAATCAAAATCTATACAAGCTATATTCTCTTCTTTAAATAAAGACCAAACTTTTCCACCTCCTCCTGCAACTATCATCCAATAATTTAATTTTTCTTCCATTTTGTAGCTCCATTTTCATATTATAGGCTAGTTAGTATTTAATATTTCAAAACCCTATTTCACATATAGAATATCATATCTATATAAAAAAGAAAAGAAATTCTAAAGAAAAAGCCCAGTGTTAGGAGCTTCAATGTCTCTTAACACTAGACTTCTTTTTTTATCTTAGTAATACTCGCCTTGACGATAGTCCCATGAGTTAAAGGTATCTGACAGGTGCATCATGATTTTATCAATGTCAAGCCCTTTGCGGATAACAACTGGAGCTGGTGAGATTGAACGGTCTCCTCCTTGTTCTGGGATGAGCTTACCATCTTTATCAACCATAGACACCATAACACCTTGCTCGTAGCGTGTTTCAACTGTTTTGTCCGGTTGGATGGAAGCCACATAGTCGTCTGCTTCGATGACAAGGTCCACTGCTCCTTCGATACGTTCCCCGATACCTTCTACCTTACCACGGTTTCCTTTACCAGATGGGTTAGCTGATGAGGCATAGACCATTTTTCCTTCTTCCCACAGTTTAGCAGCCAACTGTTCACCAGCTTTACCAAACTTGATGACAAAACAGCTAGTACCACGAACGTCTGTCATGAGTTCTTCACGACCATCCCCATAAGCTTTGAGTTTTTCAAAAGCTTCTGGTTTCCAAGGAAGGATACAACCGAGGAGGATGTCTTCGTCCCAATGTTTTTGGTAGAAGGCTTCAATTTCTGGGTTGAGTTGTGCTAAAGCTCGTAGCTCGTCCATGCTACCGCAGAGGACAACACCTGGTTTGTTACGGTTACGCTCTTTGGCTGCGAACTTACGCTCAAGTCCTGCCTTGTCACTGGTCATAATGATGTAACCAACTTTTGTAGGGCAAACGATACAACCGCCCTCACCTTTTAAAATGTCATAGCCTTCTTGTGAAAGTGTTCCGTTCCATTGAATGTGTTTTGTCATAGTTCTATATTTCCTTTTCTATTTTTCTATTCCTGCCAGTAGGCTGGTCGTTGTTTTTCATAGGCAGCAATCAAATCTTCATACTGCAAAGTAATACCGATATCATCCAAACCATTTAAAAGCTTGTGTTTCCACTCGCTATCAATTTCGAAAGTGAATTCTCCAACTGGTGAGATGATTTTTTGTTGTTCCAAGTCTACAGTTACCTGGTCGGTCGGTTTAAGTTGGGCTAGCTTTTCTCTAACCTCCCTAGGCTGAACAATAGGCAACATGCCATTATTGAGTTCATTATTGTAATGAATATCACCGAAAGATCCTGCAATCACGACCTTAAAACCATAGTCAGCTAGAGCCCATGCTGCGTGTTCCCTCGAAGACCCTGCGCCAAAGTTATCCCCTGAGATGAGGATACTGGCTTTGCGATATTCAGGTCGGTTAAAGACAAAATCTGGATCCTCAGTGTAGTTATCGTCCAGATAACGCCAAGCATACATGAGGTACTTACCAAAGCCTTTTTTATCAATCAACTTGAGAAACTGCTTGGGGAGTATTTGATCGGTGTCGATATTATCATTCATGAGAGGAACGGTCGTTCCCGTATAAACTGTAAATTTCTCCATATCCTCTCCTTACTGGGCCTCTGGCATTTGCCGAACATCTACGAAACGCCCTGCAATAGCTGCCGCCGCTGCCATAGCTGGACTGCAGAGATGGGTTTTAGCACCAAATCCTTGTCTGTCTTCAAAGTTGCGGTTACTGGTTGAGGCACAGTGGACGCCATCAGGGACCTTGTCGGGATTCATCCCTAGGCACATAGAACAACCTGGGTCTCTCCATTCAAAGCCAGCATCTAAGAATACCTTATCCAAGCCCAACTTCTCCGCAGCTCGTTTGACAGGACGAGAACCTGGTACTACGATTGCTGTTAGATTGGGAGCAATCTTCTTCCCTTTGACAAATCGCGCAGCCAGTTGCAAATCGCTGAGACGAGCATTGGTACAAGACCCGATAAAGATATAGCCTAGTTCAATGTCCGCTGGCTTTTGACCAGGCTCCAAGTTCATGTAATGATAAGCACGTTCATCGTTCATATCCTTAATTTCTGGGAAGCTACTGTCAAAGTCAACGCCCATAGCAGGATTGGTCCCCCAGGTCACCATAGGAGCCAAGTCTGAGACATCCATCCGGATAACTTTATCATAAACAGCATCCTCATCGCTGACTAGGGTTTTCCAATCCGCCACAGCCTCCTCAAAAGCTTCGGGAACGCATTCCCGTCCCTTGAGATAGTCATAGGTAGTCTGATCCGGATTCATAATTCCCATCTTGGAGCCAAACTCGATGGACATATTGCAGATGGTCATTCTCTCTTCCATGGTCAGAGCATCAATCGCTTGTCCACGATATTCCACAACGTAACCTACACCACAGGCAACGCCGTACTTGGCAATCAAGGCGAGGATGTAATCCTTGGAATAAACTCCTTTTTGAGGAACACCAGTGAACTCCACCAACATTTTCTTGGGTTTGACCTGCCAGAGGGTCTGGGTAGCAAAGACATGCTCAACTTCACTGGTCCCAATTCCAAAAGCGATAGCTCCGAAAGCTCCGTGAGTAGCTGTATGACTATCTCCACAGACGATGAATTTTCCTGGTTGGGTCCGTCCTGTTTCTGGACCTACCATGTGAACGATCCCCTGCTTTTCAGAACCGTGGGCAGCATGTTCAATCCCAAACTCCTCAACATTTTCAGCAAGCTTATCAATTTGAGCCTTAGAAATCACATCTCTAATATCGTAGATATTGACAGTTGGAACATTGTGATCAAAAGTTCCAAATGTCAAGTCTGGCCGCCTCAATCTGCGACCTGCATCTCGTAAGCCTTGAAAAGCTTGGGGACTAGTCACTTCATGAATATAGTGCTGGTCCACATACATGAGTTGGGGTTGCCCCTCTTCTCCTGTGATGACATGACGGTCCCATAATTTATCAAAAATCGATTTTCCTGCCATCCATTACCTCCAAATAAAATATAAGGCTACTAGTGTAGTTACCATCCCGAGAAACCAAACCGTTTTAAAATACCATTTTCTAGTCTTGTGGTGAAAGGTGATTCCTGCCAACCAGGCACCAAAACCACCACAAGTAAGGGCTAAAATGAGTAAGATTTTCTCTGGCACGCGCCAAGCACCTCTTCTTGCCTTGGATTTGTCAATGCCATAAATCAAGAAAACCAGCAAATTCCAAATCAAGAGGGCAAGCGTGATTCCTTCATTTATCTTCATAATCTTTCAATGATGGCTTCTGTCATTTCCTTGGTCGAAGCCTGTCCTCCAATATCTCTTGTTAAAATGCCAGCCGCTAAACTAGCTTCAACAGCACGCTCGATACGCTCTGCATCCTCATAACAACCAAAACTATCTCTCAACATCATGGCAACTGACAAAATCATGGAAATAGGATTGGCAATTCCTTGACCTGCAATATCAGGAGCTGAACCGTGAATGGGCTCATAGAGACTTGGTCCATTTTCAGAATGACTAGCTGATGGCATGACGCCAAGTGTGCCTGATAGAACGCTTGATTCATCAGATAAGATATCTCCGAAAAGATTCTCCGTCACGATAACATCAAACTTGGCAGGATTGGTAATCATAAGCATAGCAGCTGAGTCCACCAACTGGTGTTCCAAGGTCACATCTGGGAAATCCTGCGCAACCTCCTCAGCTACTCTCCGCCAAAGTTTTGATGTCGCTAGAACGTTTTGTTTATCGATACTAGTAACGATTTTTCTCCGACTTCTTGCGATTTCAAAGGCTTTGCGAATAATCCGCTCTACTTCCTCATAGCTATAGTCGTTGATATCACGTGCTTTGCGCTCGTCAAGGATATGATCTCCAAAGTAAATCCCACCTGTCAACTCACGCACCACGACAAAGTCTACACCAGCAATTCGTTCTGGTTTAAGTGGTGATAAATGCTTGAGACTATCAAAGATTTTCACAGGCCGAATATTGGCATAGAGATTGAGTTCCTTCCGAAGAGACAGCAAGCCTTGTTCAGGCCGAATCGCTGCCCCATCATACTGAGGACTACCGATAGCTGCTAGGAGAATCGCATCTGCTTCTCTACTTGCCTGGAGGGTTTCATCAGGTAAGGGATGCCCCACAGCATCAATACCTGCACCTCCAAAGGGGCGTCTGTCTATCTCATAGTCAAAGCCTGTTTTTGAAGCTAGAGCTTCCAGAACCGTTAAACCAGCTTCCATAATTTCTGGACCGATTCCATCCCCTGCTAAAGCAACTATTTTTTTTGTCATAGACTTCTCCTTTACACACTAGGCATGTCTCGGTAGGAAACGCTGCGCCCCATCTCACCTGCATTCTCTTTTTGAACAAAGGTATTAGCATTGATGTAGGCAATAGCCGAAGCTTTCAGTACATCGAAATCAAGACCTGCTGCGTTAAAGATAGTCTCTGTATCTCTGTTTTCAACAGTGACCAAGACACGAGCTTGAGCATCAATTCCATCTGTTACCGCATCTATGGTATAGGACACCAATCGGACAGATTGGTTAAAGAACTTATCGATAGCGTTAAAGATCGCTTCAACGGAACCTTGCCCTGTCGCATTGAATTCGACTTTCTCACCATCCATATTTGCTAGGCTAACGAGCGCTTCAATTTCATTATCTGCATGGGTTTGAAGTTGCAAATCATCAAAGTGGAAGCCTTCTGGATTTTCAATCATGGTTCCAGCTACCAGAGCTCGAATATCTGCATCTGTGATTTCTTGTTTCTTGTCCGCTAGTGCCTTGAACTTAGCGAAGAGTGGTTTGATATCCTCTTCTGTAAAGTCTAGAGCCAGTTCTCTTAGTTTTTCAACAAAGGCATGGCGACCTGACAATTTTCCAAGCGGAAGACTATTGCTCTTAACACCAACCAATTCAGGTGTAATGATTTCATAAGTGAGAGGATTTTTAAGGACTCCATCTTGGTGAATACCAGACTCGTGAGAAAAGGCATTACCACCAACCACAGCCTTGTTTTTAGGAACTGGAATACCAGAGAAGCGAGAAATCATTTCTGACGTATTGATTGTCTCGTTTAGAATAATGCTTGTCTCGACTTGGTAGTAATCTTGGCGAATATTGAGAGCCACTGCTATTTCTTCAAGGGCTGCATTACCAGCTCGCTCCCCAATACCATTGATAGTCCCTTCGACACGTCCTGCACCGTTCTTGACAGCAGCAAGGCTATTAGCTACTGCCATTCCGAGGTCATCATGACAGTGAGGCGAATAGATAATCTGACGATCGGTCTTGATATTCTCAATCAAATGTTTGAAAATAGCGCCGTACTCCTCTGGCGTGGTAAATCCTACTGTGTCAGGGATATTGATATAAGACGCCCCTGCATCGACCGCTGTTTGAACGACTTGCAAGAGGAAATCCAACTCTGTTCTAGTCGCATCTTCAGGAGAGAATTCGACGATTTCAAACTTAGAACGTGCATAGGAAACATGCTCCTTAATAGCTTCTAAAATCTCTTCCTTGCTCTTATTGAGCTTATACTTGCGGTGAATCGGACTGGTCGCGATAAAGACATGAACCTGTGGATACTTGGCATCCTTTAGCGCCTCGTAACAAGCATCAATATCAGACTTGACTGAACGTGCTAGACCAGTTACCGCCGTTTTCTTCAAGACTTTAGCAATCTCCTGAACTGCCTTAAATGAGTCTGGACTAGCAGCTGGAAAACCAGCTTCAATGGCTGAAATGCCCCATTTTTCCAACTGCCTTGCAATGGCAATTTTTTCCTTGATTGAAAAGTTAACGCCAGGTGTCTGCTCTCCATCTCGAAGGCTGGTATCTAGAAATTCAACTGTTCGCATAAGATTTCCCCTTTTCCAAATGTGGTTTTAAAAAACATCTCGCTCAGAAGCCCAAGCGAGATGTTGATTTACTCCCGCTTGGTAAGCCAAACAGGACTAATGCTTTTGCACTAGCCCGAGTACCTCAACAACAAAGCAAATTGATTAAACTTAGCTGTTTTCATGTTTGACTTTCTCCTTCGTTTGATATCTTGTTTAGTATTCTAGCATAGGCAAAAGCACTTGTCAAGAAAAAATCCATTATTTTCTGAAAATTTCTTCAGTAAAGAATATTTTGCTAATTGAAAGTATTTGAAAACTCAAGCGAATTTCCTTATTTTTTCACAGTCAAGTTCCAACTTTTTTCGATGAGTTCTATCACTTCTTCATCTTGCAAACTATCATCAAGCGCCAGACTAAGCCAGTAGCGTTTGTTCATATGAAAGGCCGGATAAATGCCTTTTTTTGAAAGCAAATCAGCTACTTGGTCGTGTTTGAGATTGACTGCTTCGACTAGCCCTTCTCTCCCCTTTTCCAGCTTATCCCATGGGATTCTCATCAAAACAGCATACCACTTTTGATTGCCTTCATGTCTTAACACTGCTGTATCAGGCGATTTCTCCCAAAGATACTCCAATTGATTACCATATTTTTTCTGAACTTGAGCCATGATACGCTTAGTCTGAGGGCAGATAAAATCCTGTACATCAAAGCAAGCCTTCCGAATCTGGTAAAGAATCTCCAAACAAGCCTCACGGACACTTCCGACAAAACTTCCCCGCATACTTCCCATATGTACTTGAGGATAGAGGTCACCCGTTTCCTGATCAAAGACCTGAAAGCTCACATTATCAGGTGTGATAGAGACTGTCATGTAAAAGTCACCCTGCAAAATCTGGCAACTATAAGTCCAGACTTCCTCATTTTCTACAAAACCATAGGCATGGGCTTTTTCTTTATTAAACTGATAGGATTTAAAAATTTCAAACATAAGTGAAAACTGCTACCAAAAGCTAGCAGTTCCTTTCTATTTTTTAAAAGACAACCTTGGTTCCATGCAATTGTGTCACACCCAGCTGGTCGATAAAGGCTTGACGGTTGTCAAGGTCAATCCCTCCACCTGGTAAAATTTCAATTTTACCTTTAGCATGTTCCAAAATTCTGTGATAATGGGCAAAACGTTCTTCTAGCGAGTCTCCAGACACACCAGCACGAGTTAAGATACGAGTGACACCAGCTTGGCTGAGCCAGTCAATGGCTTCCAACTGGTCTTCATCACTCAATTCATCAAAGGCCATGTGAAAGACAATTTCCATTCCTTTAGATGCAGCAATCAGCTTCTCAAGATTAGCCTTATCCAACTTCTTATCAGCAGTTAATGCTCCAAAAACGACTCCTTGACTTCCAGCCTGTGCAGTCAAACGAATATCTTCTAGCATAATCGCTATTTCCATATCAGTATAGACAAAGTCGCCACCGCGGGGACGAATCATAGTCATGATGGTGGTGTCGTAGTTAGCTGCCAGTTCAACCGCTGCCTTGGTCACTCCATAGCTAGGTGTTGTTCCTCCTACTGCTAGATTGTCACAAAGTTCGATTCGACGAGCTCCAGCCTGCATCGCTTTTTCAAGCAAGGTCACATTTTCAGCACAAAATTCGTAAATCATTTGATTCTCCTTGATGTTTTCTTTAAATTTATTATATCATATTATTTTAAATAGGCTTTCATTTTTATCAAGGCAAATAACTACTATTTTAACTATTCTTTGTCAGGAATGACTTTAAAGAGATAGTAGGTGATAAAGACAGTCAAGGCTCCCAGACCAATTTTGACTGGTAAAAGAGGGGCAAAATAAATAGAAATCCCCATCAAGATATAGATAGATACGATGATTTTTTTCTTTCGTTCTCGCGCGATTGACTTGGTTTCCCGAAAGTCAGCTACATAAGTCTGATAAAGCTTTGTATGATAAAGCCAGTCTTCAAAACGCTTAGAAGATTTAGAAAAACAAGCGACAGCTAACAAAAGAAAGGGGGTTGTTGGTAAAAGTGGTAAGACAACTCCAATAACAGCTAAAGCCAGTGAAATAAAGCCAATACTGAGATAAATGATACGCATGATTTCTCCTAGATAAATTACTCTTCCTCTAGTTTCGCATACAAGGGGGAAATTTGTCAAGCATCAACAAAAAAGAGCCTGAAATTCATTTTCAGGGCTCTGCATTTTATTTAATTTTCTCTTCTTCGTAGTCGCCATTACTACATACAACCTGCTTGCCACCACCACGGACTTTTTTCTCCACAAGGAAGTGTCCGCATTTTGGACAGTCACGGCCAATTGGTTTGTCCCAGGAAGTAAACTCACATTCTGGATAGCGATTGCAACCATAGAAGACACGATTGCGCTTGGTTTTGCGTTCGATGATTTGTCCTTGATGACAGCTCGGACACTCGACTCCAATCTCTTTGACAATCGCTTGTGTGTGACGACAGTCCGGGAAATTACTACAAGCATAGAATTTACCAAAACGACCGAGCTTAATCACCATCGGACTACCACAAACTTCACAGTCAAATCCAGCAGGCTCATCCTTGATCTGGATTTTTTCCATTTCGGATTCAGCCTTGGCTACTTCTTTGGAGAATGGTTTATAAAATTCATCAATAACACGTTGCCACTGCTCTTTTCCAACCTCGACATCATCCAATTTTCCTTCCATCTCAGCTGTAAAGGTCACGTTTACGATATCTGGGAAGTATTCAACGATGAGTTTGTTAACAATTTCTCCTAGTTCTGTCGGTTCAAAACGTTTAGCTGCCAAACGAACATAGTAACGTTTTTGGATGGTTTCAATGGTCGGAGCATAGGTTGACGGGCGTCCAACTCCATNTTCTTCCAAGGTCTTGATAAGAGTCGCTTCTGAATAGCGAGCTGGCGGTTGGGTGAAATGTTGTTCTGGCTTGCTATTGACCTGCTTGACCACATCTCCTACTGCCATATCTGGCAACATCTTGTTCTTGTCAGAGTCATTGTAAATAGCAAGATAACCATCAAACTTAACTTGGCTACCATTTGCCGCAAACTGAACCCCATTTTGAGAGAGCTTAACAGCCATGGTATCAAAGATAGCGCCTGTCATCTGGCTGGCCACAAAACGGTTCCAGATAAGGGTATAGAGCTTGAGCTGGTCTTTGTCCAAGTACTTAGCGATGCTTTCAGGTGTGTTAAAGACACTAGATGGACGAATGGCTTCGTGAGCATCTTGAGCACCTGAGGCATTCTTGACCCTGCTACCATGCTTGGTATACTTGCTACCAAAACGGTCGTTAATGTAGCTTGCCGCTTCGTTCTGAGCCACAGGACTGATACGAGTCGAGTCTGTACGCATATAGGTAATCAAACCTTGCACGCCTGATCCGATATTGATCCCTTCATAGAGCTGTTGGGCTACCATCATAGTCTTTCGAGTACGGAAATTGATTTTGTTAGCAGCATCCATCTGCATGGTTGAAGTCGTATAAGGTAGGGGCGCATTGCGTTTGCGTTCTTTCTTATCTACCTGGTCTACTGTGAAATCTTTACTAGTCAAATGAGACAAGACTTCTTTGACTTCTTCGTTGGTGGTCAATTTCATCTTTTTGCCATTCATACCATAGAAAGAAGCCTGAAATTGCTTGGTACCCTTCTTAAAGACACCATCAATTGTCCAGTATTCTTCCGGTTGGAAGGCATTGATTTCATTTTCACGGTCAATGATAAGCTTAAGGGCAACCGACTGCACGCGTCCTGCTGATAAGCCCTTCTTGACCTTTTTCCACAAAATAGGCGAAATCGAATACCCTACCAAGCGGTCTAAGACTCGACGAGCTTGTTGGGCGTCGACCAAGTCCATGTCAATCTTGCGAGGTTCTTTAAAAGCATTTTTTACCGCGTCCTTAGTGATTTCATTAAAGACCACACGGTTGGCATCATTTTCATCCAAGTTGAGAATGTGAGCCAAATGCCAGGAAATCGCTTCTCCTTCACGGTCCGGGTCACTCGCCAGAAAGACTTTATTGGCCTTTTTGGCTTCTTTTTTCAGATCATTGATGAGAGGGCCTTTGCCTCGGATATTGATATACTGCGGTTCATAGTTATTTTCAATGTCGACTGACATACTGGATTTCTTCAAATCACGGATATGCCCGACACTGGCTAAAACCTTGTAATTTCTGCCTAGATATTTCTCAATCGTTTTCGCTTTAGCAGGCGACTCCACGATGACTAGATTTTTTTTAACTGTTGATTTTTTCTTCTTTGTTGCCGTAGCCACACTATCACACCTTTTCAAAGTAATAAACTTTATAAAGTGTAAACCATTTTGCCATAACTGTCAAGACTTAGCTCCTATATATAGAAGAAAAGTTTATCTGAGTGAACAAATTTCTCCTTAAAATTCAAACTCAGCCAGCACATCTTGCCCGCTGGCAATCAGTTTTGCTCCCTCTTGGATTAGGTGGTGACAGCCATCTGAATGGCCATCTAAAATGTTTCCTGGAATGGCAAAAACATCACGCCCTTCCTCCATAGCTCGCTCACAGGTGATGAGACTACCTGAACGCATCCTTGCCTCTGCTACAATAACTCCTCGACATAGTCCTGCTATGATTCGATTACGAGCTGGAAAGTGAAATTTCAAGGGTTCTTCACCTGGTCCGTATTCGCTAAGTACCAAATGGTGATTGCCAATGTGTTCCTGCAAACGTTTATTGACACGAGGGTAGAAAACATCCAATCCTGTTCCAATGACAGCAATTGTTCTTCCTCCATTCTGGAGTGCAGCCATATGGGCGGCTGTATCAATTCCTTTAGCCAAGCCACTGACCACGATCAACTCATTTCCCAAACCTTGGATAACTCTCTGAACCGACTTTGCTCCCTGACTAGAACATGAACGGCTCCCTACAACAGCAACTTTCGGAAACTTTAACAAGTCCAGATTTCCTTTATAAAACAAGAGCGCTGGAGCATCATAAATCTCACTCAGATCCCAAGGATAACAGTCATCAAGAATAGAAAAGGATGGAAATTTCTGAAACTCCTTCTCCAACTGTGCATCATCTATCTGGAAATAGCGTTCCATAAAGACAGCAGGATTACGACACCCCGATATTTCTGCAATATCACCTAGCAAGAGCTCCTGATCTACAGTCTCATCGTATTCAAGAACTGTTAAAATTTGTTGATTGGTCAGCCCGGCTTTTCTCAATTTGTAAATCTCATAGTTTGTGATCTTCATATACAACTCCATTTCTTTTTCTACTCATCTATCTATTCGTAAAAAAAAATAAAAAGAAGACCAAGGATCTTCTTTTTTTCATTTATTCAGTTTTAGTAGTTGACCAGCTACTTTCAACCATCGGTAAGATTGTTTTTAAAGTTTCCCCATCCCCTTCAAGTGAAACATAGCGGATTTTACCATCATTTGATCGGAAAACCCAGGTAATGAGGTATTTCCCTGACTTAGCAATTGCATTGACAACATAGGCTTCATAACCTCCAATGGTCGATTTGGAGCCCCAAACCTTACTGAAATCAGAGCTTTGTTCTTTAGAAGTTAAAATACTGGATGAGACAGTCACAACATCCAGTTTAGCATATTCTTCTTCGCTGATATTGAACTGATCAGCCTTGAAGGTATTCAGCGTAACAATGTTGATATCTGTTCCATCGCAATACTGTATATCATTTCCACCTTCTACTTCATGGAATCGAACCCATGATTTGGGTACCTTGACAAAGCCATACTCATTCGAGCCGATGATTTGCGTCTCTTCCTTTTTCGCTTCAGAAACAGCAGAACTAGAGCTACTTGTTTCCTGACTGCTAGAAGAACTAACAACCGCAGTCGAACTTTCTTCGGTTGCTGTTTGCGACTTATTGGAGCATGAAGCTAAAAAAGCACTAACAATAACTACAGTACCTAAAATCAATAATTTTTTCATCCTACCACCTCTCCATCTGCATTATAAGAAAAATAAGAACTTCTGTCAAATTCTGACCTAATCTATTCTGTTAGTTTCCGATTTTATTGCTCACATTTAAAGCAAAAACTCTTGAAAAATCGGCTCTATAATTTCTGTAGTGGGTAAAACCACCATAGGTCTTATGGAGCCTATTTTGCTGTAGAAAAAAAGTCCCATAAGACCTATAATGAAAAGTGACCAAACCATCATTAGAAAGAATCTTATGGAACAATTAAATTTTATCACAAACTTACTCGGAATTAAAGACAAGAACATCATAATCTTGGATTATCTGGATGCTGGAACACATAAAGAAATCATCGCTAAGCTAGATTATCCTGCTCCTAA
>NZ_RJNY01000022.1:0-25255 GCF_003942795.1 Streptococcus mitis | reverse complement strand
AAAAAGAGATGGTCAAAATCTCAATTCTTGAAGAAAACGCATAATTTCAAGTTTTTCAACACCTGAGACTATGCGTTTTTTTGGTTCTAAAAAATTTTCGCCCACCTTAAACAACTAACAAAAGTTATAAGTAGATTATATTTTAAAATTTGTGTTCTAACTACCATTTCGATTAGTTAAATCTTTCAGTCTTTCTTCTCCAGATTTAAGCATCTCTTTCTCAACTTGATTCCATTCTCCAAATAGTAAATCATGTAGAACGGTTGCTGCTGAAGTTTTGTCTTCTTCTGAATCGTATACACAACTTCTATCTCGTTGGTAAATTTGAATTCTTTCAAAGATAGCTAGTTTTTCCAATTGTCTTGTATTATCAACTAGATGATTTACAATGAAATCATGATGTTCTTTTGGAGTTGCGCGTGCTTGATCTGGATTGATAGCGTACAGTTCTTCATAACGGATAAGGGTGCTCAGATAGGACAGCTTAGGCTTTGTCGCAATCAAAGCTAATTGTACTTCATATCCCATACTTTTCAAGAGTTGTGCTGTTTCCTTTGGAACATCAACGCCCTTTAACTACCCTATTCTAACGCCAAATTGGAAGCGACTAATAATCTCATTAAACTCATCAAACGAAATGCCTTTGGTTTTCGAAACTTTGAAAACTTCAAAAAACGGATTTTTATCGCTCTGAACATCAAAAAAGAAAGGACGAAATGTGTCCTTTCAAGATCTTAGCTTTTCTTCAACCCACTGCAGTTGACAAAGAGCCATAACATTTAGAAAAAAGAAATGCACCATTTTTGGTGCGTTACTTCTTGTTTTTCTAGCCTAAACTTTACTTCTAAAAAAGCCACCTTAAAGAGTAATTCCTTTTTCGGTGGCTTTTTAAAATACTATACATTAAAATACTCTTGTTTAATTTTTGTAAGCAGATTGTTAGCAACCGAAGTTACACCAACATGCATCAGTTCAGGATCAGAATAATCTAGATTACGAGCATAGCCTTCTGCAACAGTCTGAGCAATACGCTTATCCAATTTATAATTAGAGGCTTTTAATAGTGCTTGAAATAATTCTGAACTATATAGTTTAATATTATTTTCCAATGATACTACTGCCATTTTTGTAACTCCTCTCCTGTTTTTGATTGATAAACCTTCTCTATTTTCATTATATCACAAAAAGATTGGTTGTGGATGGATAATTGTTTAAAAGAATATGGTTTTCTAAACTCAGCAAGCATTTCTTCTTTTGTAATTTCATTCTGACGAAAACGAGCTAAAGCTTGGGTTGGATTGTCATCAGTCTGAACACCATAGATAAAATCAAAATGGTGTTGTAATTCATCTGGATTTTCCCGATTTTGAACGACAAATTCAGCAAAATCTAAATCTGACTCTGACTTTTTATGTTTTGCAAAATAGTGACAATGATAGTCAGGGTTCTTAAAAATTTCTATAAAATTTGAAATACGAAATTCTACTATAATTCCTACTTCTTCTTCTGAGTCAAAAATATTATTATTAGAGCTGCTTCGATTTAATACTTCAACTTGCTTGTTAATAAATTTTCTAGCTTGTTCAAAGTCAGGCGTGATATAGAAACCAGGACCAAAATCTAGCTCACTTCCTAAATTAAATTTAACATCTATACCACTTTTTAAGGNTTCTAAATGTCTCAATAATGTAGCATGAAACCACTGCGTCTGACCTAGTTGCTTTTCCTGCTTGGTAGTCAACTCCAAAATATTTACTTCCTTCTCTAGTCTATACTAAAAGTATAACACAAGACTTTATTCAAGTAAAAGAAAATTGTATAAAACTATTCACTTCCTTCCGTCTTTCCTAAATCTCTCTAAATTCTTCTCCAATTGTTCCTTATGAAGTTGATTCTTAGCTTCCTTTAATGTGTCGTCCAAAGTTTCTTCCCTATAAGTTGATTCTGTTTTTACTTGTTCTGATTCTTGATCTGGAGTGAAAATGATATCTAACAGTCGGTCTATTTTTTCAAGATCTTGGACAGACATATCAGATAGTCTATGAATCAGCTTTTTAAATACATCACTATTGTCGTGATTTTTCTTAAAAAATGTTGTAAACATCTATAACCTCTCAAAAAAAGCAGCCTATCAGGACTGCTTAGTGTAATTCCGAAATCGCATCATAAATGGACTGTAATTTCTTATTGTCTTTATTCTTTGTGTCAATCAACGTATGTAGCTCTTCAATTTTCTTTTGACTGCTTTGAATATCGCTATTGTTATCAGCAATAAGTCTTTTAAGATGTTGCTGATAACTTGTAGTGATATCTGTCTCTTTTCCTGTTCTAACCTCTGTAACTTTAGGTTTAGAACTAGAATTTGATTCCGTCACAGGCGCTTGTTTTCGCTTTTGAAAAGCTGCTTCATAATTTACATCATTACCTCCTTGATGATTTCCAAATAAGGCCGCAATTTTATCTGAATCCCCTTGATTTTCTGATTTACTTTCTAATGGTTGATTAAAATTCCAATCTTTTGTCATTCACTCATTTCATCCTTTCTAAATTCAGAATCATCGAATTGTCTTTCTTTACCAAAGGCATGGTCAAGAGCTTCTTCAAAACTCATGTGACTGATGCTTTGACGCCTTTTGAACGTCGCAAACATCGCTGTCTCCAGTTGCTCTTTGTAAGCAGCGAGTTTTTCTGTCTCTCTTGCTACCTTGCTTTCTTGCCTAGTGACCTTTTCTTCTAAGCGCTCGATTATGGTCATATACGATCCTCCTTCATTCTAATATTAGCTAAAACATCTTGATTTTGTTATCACAATTCTAAACATTGAGAGTTTTGTCTTACTGGTGGATTTCCAAATGTCTCTTTTACAGTTTCAAGCTTAAATTGAAAATCTGATTTCTTTTCTCTAAGAATATCGTTCCAGTCTATTTTTTCTTTCCCAGATTCATTATTAGGTAAATCCAGTAAAACAGGAAATCCTGATTGAGATAACTTATCAGAAAAATCTTTTCCTGCATCATCACAATCTACCGCAAGTGTCAATAAATCAGGATGATTATCGAAATAGGTGGTGGTATCACGAATTGTATTGATCAAATGCAATAACTTTGAAGGTGTTACTGTATCTAAAAATTCCAACTTCTGATTTTCTTCAGCTATTAGTCGTAAAGTTTGATAAGCAACAACAGACCTTTTTTATCCTTCCATAGATACCAAACGAACATTAGTTAGACTTTGTTGATGAAGTTCGTAATAGCTCATCAAGTCGATGAACGATTCACAAAAGACCAGTCTATTTGGTTTACCAATGTCAAAGGATATTCCAACATGTCCATGGCTTCCTTTTAGAATCGTTTTTAACCTTTCTCTAGGAAGAGAGTGATTCTTATAAATTCCTTGTAAGCTTGCTGCCTGCAGCTTGTGGCGATGATCAAAGCTTTTAAAAACGTTAACAGGTTCAACTGTTTCATTTGTTTTCCAACTAGCTTGTGCTATCAAACCTTGTTGAATCATCTTTTGTATGATTTCTTCTGAGATTCCTCTACATTCTGTTAAGTAATATCTAGTCAAACTGCAGTTAGAATCTTCTACTCTCTTTAAAGGATAATAAAATGGTCTCTCTCTTTTTTCTTGAATAGCTTCTTTTTGAAAAGGTTCTTCAGAAAGAAAGGCTAGAGCTTCTTTAAAGGAAATTCCCTTAACAAGTCGAACAAAATCAATGACATCACCTTGAATATCTCTTGAAAACCATTTAAAAGTATTGGTAGTTGAAAAAATCCGAAATGAATCGTGTTCAGGATGTTCATAGACACTGCTCGAAACTTGTTTAAAGGAGATACCTAAACGATTGGCTACATCAAGAATTGAAATTTGCTTACATTCTTCTATTCCCATGCAATATCATCATTTTGTCGTAGTATTTGGCAGTGATGGTATTGATGATGATTCTTCTAAAGTTTTAGGAGTTGCATTATCTAAATCATCTAACCCAGATTTCCAAACCTGTACTTGATTGACCAATAACTTACCTGGTAGTTTCGAATAAGACAACTTAACCGTTCTGGTTTCTGTCTGATTGGTCTTTGATTGGTTGGCATTCTTTAAATCGGATACATAGGTTACATTATAAGACACCATAGCAATGGCTTGATTCGTAGTCTGATTGACAAAGATATCAGCTTTTTCAAAATGATAATCCAAAATATAATCCTTATACACTTGGTTCATGGCATCATTTTGACTTGACAATTCTTGAGAATAAGCTGATTCAGTCATATAAGGTTGAATACGTGTATTATTTTCTCCGAGCTTTTCTTTCGTATAGTACTGTGTCAAAAATTCTTTTACAGTATCTGATGACAAAATACTTGCTTTATCTTCTGCTTGTTTGTCCTCTACAAGTTTAGCTGCAGCCAATTCAATCTCTTTACGACTTTGTTTAGCAGTAGAATGTTGACCAGCAGTATATCCCATCATGAGAATAAAGCTAGTTGCAGCCACTGCTCCAACACTAATTAAGGCTTTAGTTTTGACTTTATTTAACATCTTAGACCTTCTTTCTATAAAAACTAGGTCAAGAATAACAAAAAGAACTTGTAAGTTTTATCACATCACAACGAAAGGTAATTCCTACATTTCAGGCGCAAAATCGTACAGTTCAGAGAAAAAAATAAAACTAGCTGTCTTTGAAGTATAATAGACTTATTGGAAAAAAATAAAATGCATACTGTACTATGCTATACTATAGTTAAGAAAACTATTTACAAAAGATCATGCAACTAACTTCTGAGAACTTTAAATTATTTATTAGTGTAAAAAAGGACACCTTCCCAACGAAGATATCCTGTCTAAATAAAGCTTATAAAACCAAACACTATAAAGGAGGACGTCCAAAAACGCTAAGTCTATAAAAACAGTTGATGCTAAACTTGCGTTATTTATTCTATTGACCAACTCTACGTCTCCTAGCTTTTGATTTTGGTCTTGGATTAGCGACAGTCACCGAACGATAATATTGGTAGAAGATACTCTTCGTTCTTCAGGTCTATTTGCCTTAGACAACTTAAAAGCAGCAAGTGTCACTATAGCTATTGATGTCATAGAAAGTCCTATTTCAACGTCCTAAAAGAAACCAAAGTAAAATTATTCAGGAAAAAAGAGACACACCATGAAGACACAAATCATACTCGATTTAACACCACTTCATGCCTGCTAATTAGTTTTTTAAGAAGGTCATACACATGATTTTACTCTTTTTAAGAAAGGATAGGTCAAGTTTGCCAGAGCAATCACTTGATTTTCTGTATTTGGATTATTTATGCATTATGAATATTCATAATATAACCTTCATTCCTGTTAAAAATTCTAAAAAGCATCTATTGACTGAAGAGGATAAGAAGTTTAATAGAGATACTTGTAATACGTATTAAAATTGAGCATTTTAATGCTAAGTATAAAACTTTTCAATTTATGGAATCATCAACTATGAGTTAAAATAATTTTCGAACAAAGGCTGTCCAAAAAACTTGATATAATGCGTTTTATTATGGGAATATTCATTTCATTTACTCCTGAAATTGAGTTTTTACCCAGACTCATTAATGTTATTGATATAATCCAATAATAATGATAATATCAAATAGTAATAAAAAAATTTGATAGTATTTTTTCATAATCTGTCACGCTTTCTAATGATTTTTTATGGTAAATGGAGATAAATATGATTATAGGTGAAACTTATAGAAAAATACGAGAAGGAAAAGGTATTTCTATTTCTTCATTAGCAGGTGCAGAAATTTCAAAGTCTCAAATATCTAGATTTGAATTAGGAGAGACAGAAATCTCATTTTTTAAATTATTATATCTACTTGAAAAAATAGGTGTAACACTAGAGGAGTTTTTGCTTTCATGTAATAATTATCAGCCTTCAGACTTCAATACCTTGATACGCTTAGTTCAACAGGCTGCATACAATCAAGAAATCAAATCATTACTTAATATGGTAAGCAAAGAGATGGAACTGTTTAGAGAAACCAAATCTCATTATCATAAGTTAAACGCTATTTTCATTGAAAGTATTATCTATGGAATTGATAATACTCATCAATTGAGTAATCAAGACACCTCTTATCTTACTAATTATTTATTTTCTGTTGAAAACTGGGGATATTACGAAATTCTTATTCTTGGAAATTGTTGTCGAGCAATATTACCAAATTTATTATTTAGATATGCCAAAGAGGCGCTTAAAAAAGGAAAGTTGTATAGTTCTATACCTAGAAATAAACAAGCTCTCGTTCAATTACTTCTTAATTCACTTCTTATTATGATTGAAAACAGCTTATATGAGGAAGCTTTATTTTTAGAACAAGCTACTAAGAATATATTATCTAATTCCACAGATTTTTTTGAACAAACTATTCTTTTGTATTTAGAAGGATTTTTTGAACTTAAATTTCATCATAATCAAAAATCAATTTTAAAAATAGAAGATGCTTTAAAAATTTTTGAATTATTCAATAAAACATTATACAAAAATTATAAAGATTACTACAAAAAAAATATTATCATTTTATTACAATGTGGTAATTCCTATTTTGAATAATTGCTTTTTTTGAAAAACTTTTTAATTCATCTAAAGAAATCAATTCCAGCTCTTCAGCAATACTATCCCAACTTGGAATATCAAATAATTTTTCTCTACAAATTGTTTTTAAATATTCATTTTTATTAACTTCACAATTTATGTACAATTCATTGATTACTCTTTTTTTAGCCTTATAAAATAATAGTTCATCAGATAAATCGGATTCATTAACAAGATTGTTCTCCAGTGTTTTAATCAATTTTTTCTTATAGATTGTAGGTGTTATAGTTACTATTTTTAGTAAAGTCATATTACTATAAAATATTGGGTATGATACAATACTATATATCCATTGCTTTTGTGTCCTTAACTTATGGCCTAATAATGAATCTTTAATACCAGTTAACATCGAGTTTAAGATACTTAACATTGCCATTTCATGAGATGATGCTACCATACCAGATATATCTAGATACATAGAAATTTCAGAAAGTTCTTGTTGTTTATCTAATTCCGTTAAACCAGTTGAAAAAGCCGGAGAGTTAATTTCTACAGATGATCCACTTAAAGGTAACATATTTTCAATACTTATGATTTCACTTTGTAGAAAACTTGGACCAGCAATAGCAATCTGGAATTCTCCTGCTTGAATATTTTTCATATAAACAAAGTATAAATTTCTAATTATCTTTTTATATTTTCTTAAATGCTCGTAAAGCCTTATTCTATGTGCTTTCGAGTATTTTTACTGTAGGAAGATACTTCACGTTTCTTTGCATATTTCCTCATGTCTTAGCTGTCAGAAGTGGTAAATAAGTAGTAAATTCATTTGTACTACTAAGCAACAAGACGCTCCTGTTGCTTCTCTTTATTCAAGCGTTTTATTTCTGCCATTGCAGAATCGAATGTTGCATGTGCGTAATAGTTCAGCGTCATGGCTATATTAGCATGTCCCATAATGTACTGTAATGCCTTTGGATTCATTCCTGCATTTGCATAGTTGGTACAGAATGTATGTCGCAAACTATGTGGAGTGATGTGTGGCAATTTATCCTCGTTATACTTATTGTATTTCTTAACAAGACCTTTCATCATGCCGTTGTAATCACTTGCCACTTTTGGATAGTTCTTTCTATTAAGAAAGAGGAAATCACTATATCCATCAATCTCAACACGCTTATCATTCTTTCGATTCGCTAACACTCGCTTAAATGCTTGATAGGCTTCTTCAACCATAGGAACTTGACGTTCGCCACTTTTGGTCTTTGGTGTTTCAATGTAGTACCCAATTTCAGTATCTCTCAATAGCTGATGGTCTATATTGACAAGACGATTCTCAAAATCTAAATCTGGAAGTGTCAAACCACCAAACTCTGAAATACGAAGACCTGTTTTTAAGAGTATCAGAATTTCATCATAATTTTTGCTGTAGGTTTTATCAGCTTTTGCAAAGGCTAACAGTTTTTCTTCCTGTTCTTCTGTTAGTACGGTCTTAGGGACAGTATCATCATCAAGAACTGCTTTCAGTTGAAAGTCAAATGGATTCTTCCGAACACAATCATCTTGTATAGCAATATAGAATGAAGCCTTTAAAGAACGTTTGTAGTTATTGATGGTTTGATAAGCATAACCATTTTCACTCATTCTAATAGCCCATTCTTTAGCGTCTGATGGCTTAATACTGTCAATACTTCTTACACCTAACTTGTCTTTCTTCAAAATATCCATAAGATATTTGCGTCCAGTTTCAGTGTTTTTTCTAACCTTTGGTCTTTGAGCGTTCTGTTTTGCGTAAAGCTGGCAGAGTGTCATTTTCTTTCCTACAACATCAATACCATCATGAATGTCTTTCTGTAACTCTGCGATTTTCTCTCTAAGTGAGATACAATCACGCTTTCCTGCTGGTACTCGGTCTGTAGCCACAAGTTTCCACGAGTAAACAAATTGCGGTTCTCCAAATGAATCTATATATTTGTATAAGTATCTTCCGTCTTTTCGTTGGCTCTCTCCAGTCTTTAAGATTCGACCTTTATTGTCACGTCTTTTTTCTGACATGGCATTTGCTCCTTTCCTTTATGGAAAGAGCCTTGATACGACTTAATACTATTTTATCATATACAAGACCCTTTGGCGACGCTAGATTGCGTCCAATGTATCTATAATTTTTTCAAATTGTTTTCGTTTAATCTGAATACGATTGCCATTCATAATCAGCCAATTTGCATTTTTATTTTCCTCTGCCAAGCGTCGTAGCTTGTTTTCGCCAATACGAAAATATTTTGACGCTTCTTCAATGGTTAGGGTATAACGTTCCCAAATAGGAATGTCAGTCTGCTTCATAAAATCCTCCTTTCCAAATCACTTATTTGGATTTCATAAAAGTTGTTTTACCAGCAATCGAACAGCTTTAGCAAAGCTCACGGGAGTTCCACCCCTGCATGGTTCTCATGTAGCCATACTCATTGCCTGCGACGGTTTTATCACGCTCGGACTATTGACTGTATGGGAGTATCATTATCACGATAAGAATGTCGTTGCAGGCAATCCTGCTAAAGATTGCTTCTCGGATCACTAACATGAATCGCTCGCTATCTTTATAAGATAGGTCATGGCGGTTAGTTCCGTTGGCTCTTTTCTTATCGAAACGTATTCGATTACTTTTATTCAGTTTTCAAAGAACAATGGCTCGTTAGCCTATCAAAACACATTGAAAGCTCAATATGCTTTGGTGGAATAACAAACCTCCCTGTTCGGGAAGCGTGGAATGGTTTAGCACGCTTCCACGAAAGGAGAGAGGATATTACTTAATTTCAAATGACAAAATCTTTGTAATCAGTCTGGTTTCCATTCTTCCACGTAAGACTTCATCAACGACCATACTTTGATTGCCATATTCATCTTTCATAAGTCGTAGGGAACGCTTCGTTATGTACCCTCTGTAATGATGTAGAATCTGGTTAATCGCTTCGGTATCGCCATCTGTTGCCTTTACAATGAGAGGAAAGGGAATCATAGGATATTGTGTTTTCATTCTTCAAATTCCTCCATAAACTTTTTAATTAAGGCTAGTCCACTGGTTCTATGCCGATAGACAGTAGAACGGTTCAATTTCAACAGGTCTGCAATTTCTGAATCGCTCATGTCCATAAAGTAAAACAGCAGTAGAATTTCACGTTTCTTGTCTGGCAACTCACGTAATGCTTCACTCAACAAATCATTTTCAACGCCTACTGATAACCCATTGAGTGTAAAAATCTGAAAGTCAGTTGAATAGTTATCTGTTGTCGCAAACTGGCTAACAAGATAATCGCCAACATCCGAAAAGGACACCTCACGCTTTGCAATCCTTGAAAGATAAAGCATATAATTCTTTCGCTCGTCTTCCATAGCACGTTTACAGATATAGTCAAACTGATTTTCTATTGTGGTCTGAAAAGAAGATGGTTTCATGTTTCTCACCCCCTTTCTGTCTAGGAAAGGAAGTGAGCCTTGCTCGTTTATCTCCTTTCACTCTTAGTCCCAATGTGAAAGGGGGATTTGTTGCATTACTGATAAATAAACTTTGTAAAAAAGTTCTGAATAGCCAAAAAAGCATATAAACAGATTTATTTCTCTGTTTACATGCTTCTGTTATTCTATCTATATGATTTATAAAACCACATTGGTGGACGTACTTATCTATTGCAGATAGACGACTTTTTTTGACAAGAACCCAATGTAAGGAAATTTATTGTATATGATGTACTTCATGGCGACGTTGACCTCCAACAAACCGCCATTTGGAAGTAATATACAATATTTTAACAGCGTAAATAGCACTACCATATAACGGTTTTTTTTATTGGCGTTTAGTAGTGCTTTTTATTAAATATAAACCTATAAACCATATAACACGTTTTTCTATACCTGTTTTTAATTCAGTAGGGACAATAAAATGTATAGAGGTGGTCTACTATGCGTAAAAAAGAAGATAAATATGATTTTAGAGCCTTTGGTTTAGCCATTAAAGAAGCTCGATTGAAACGAGGTTTAACTCGTGAACAAGTGGGAGCATTGATTGAAATTGACCCACGGTACTTAACTAATATTGAAAATAAAGGGCAACACCCCAGCATACAAGTTCTTTATGACCTTGTATCGTTACTTCATGTTTCCGTTGATGAATTTTTCTTACCTGCTAATAACTTGGTAAAAAGCACCCGACGATTACAGATAGAGAAATACATGGATAGCTTTACAGACAAAGAACTATCCTTAATGGAATCTTTAGCCAGCGGTATCAACGAAGCAAGAAACATCGAAGACTAATTAAAAGAATCCATACATAACGGAAAGAGCCGATAAAATGAGATTGTATTAATCTCATTTTATCGGCTCTGCGTCTTTGCGTCTGGCTCTGTAATCACAGTTACTTTGAACTGCTTTATTTCAATTAAATTTTCTTGTCTGCATTTCGGACAATAGAGGGGGAATTTTTTTAATTCAGTATCTTCCCTTATCTTTAATCGTGTTTTATTTCCACATACAGGACACAATATCCACTTGTAGTTTATAATAACTATCTCCTCCTTTACACTTTAATTCAAATCTTTATTAAAAAATATTTCATCTTATTTAACAAGAAACCATATTTATATAACAACATAAAATACACTAAGTTATTTTATTGAACATATATCGTACTTTATCTATCCGACTATTTGGACGACGGGGCTGGCAAACAGGTTCACCGGTAGTAACATGGTACCCTTTTAACTCTGTTAAACAAACACTACGTCCATTTGTAAAGAAAGTTAAATCACTACGATATTCTTGAATACACCGAGCAGGGATTTCTCCACTAAGAATGACCTCATTATTTTTCAATTGAGTGTCTACGATGTTCGCACAATATTTAGGAGCATCGTTGTATGCTCGTGAAAGATATTCCTGTGGCGCATAAATTTTAAAACTAAGATATGGCTCTAACAATTCTGTTCCAGCTTTTTTTAAGACTTGTTCCAATACAATAGGAGCAAGCATCCGAAAATCTGCTGGGGTACTAACAGGGCTATAGTATAAGCCATACTTAAAACAGATTTTACAGTCCGTCACATTCCAACCATACAATCCTTGTTCACAGCCATAGCGTATCCCCTCCATAACTGCATTTTGAAACGATTGATTTAAGTATCCAAGAGAAACCGAGCTCTCATACTGTACTCCGCTCCCTAATGGAAGCTGTGCTACAGATAGACCAATGGAAGCCCAGAAAGGATTCGGTGGAACTTCGATGTGAATGGTATACTCTGCTTTTTTTAACGGTCTTTCCATATAAATGACTGTAGGCTCTTTTATTTCTATCTCCACATGATACTTTTCTTGCAGCAGAGCACAAGTCACTTCCATTTGTACTTTCCCTAAGAAAGAAAGTATGATTTCATGTGTCGCAGAATCCACATAATATCGCAGAAGCGGGTCACTGTCGGAGATTTCTAAAAGTGCATCAAGTAACATTTCCCTTTGTTGAGGTTTGCTCGGTTCAACAGTCGTTTGCAGCAGAGGGAGGGGATTTTCAATTCTCTCTCTCTGTGGCAATAGCTTTGTATCTCCAAGAACACTATTTAACTTCAAAAACTCATTCTGCAAAATAACAATTTCCCCGGAATAAGCCTTATCGATTTTACATAATTCACCATTTATTGAAGTATACATTTCTGTAATTTTTATTTTTTCCTTTTCCGATATTCTAACCGAATCTCGCAAATGCAGTACGCCACTATAAAGACGTATATATGCAAGACGCTGTCTTTTTTCCGAATACTCAATTTTGAAAACTTTTCCGCAAAGTTCAGACTGACCTCGATGTGTTGATGAATAAAATTTATTCGTAATCACTTCTATAAGGTTATCAATCCCTATATTGTTTTTTGCACTTCCGTGATAAACAGGGAACAGGGAACAATTATGAAATCTTATGCTTTCCTCTTGTTCGAGTTCTAATGCTTCCAATAATTTCCCAGACGTATATTTCTCCAAAAGGTAATCATTTCCTTCTATTACCATATCCCATTGTTCAGATTCGGTAAAGTTCATTACACGCATATTAGGATGCAGTTCTACCTTCTGTTTGATTACAATTTCCGCAGAAAGTTTCTCTTTAATATCCTGATAAACCGTTGATAAATCAATTCCATTTTGGTCAATCTTATTGATAAAAAAGATTGTGGGAATACCTATTTTCCTAAGTGCATGAAACAATATACGAGTTTGTGCTTGTACGCCATCTTTTGCAGAAATCAGTAGAATTGCCCCATCTAATACTGATAATGAACGATATACTTCTGCTAAAAAATCCATATGTCCTGGCGTGTCTATGATGTTTATCTTAGTATTTTTCCACTGAAAAGAGGTTATCGCCGTCTGAATTGTAATTCCTCTCTGACGTTCTAAAAGCGTATTATCCGTTTTCGTTGTACCTCTGTCCACGCTTCCTAATTCTGTAATCGCTCCACTGTTATATAATAAGCTTTCTGTTAAGGTAGTTTTTCCCGCATCAACATGAGCTAAAACTCCAATATTAATAATTTTCATGTGATTTTCCTCCATTCAAAAGCCCAAAAGGGCATAAAAATCCCAGTGATAAATACTCTTATCACTGGGATTTTTATGCATAACCATAGGCATACAAAGCATACAGATATTCTCCGGATACTTTAGAATCACATGATAAAGGTATTCTTAAACTGGGTACAAAAAACTAAGCCCTCCTAAAAAAGGACATCCAATTATTTGTTCCCACTATCAAATTGACAGTTTATTTAAGAATACCTTGCCGCATATTTATTAACTCCTTTTAAATAGATACTTAAATAATAGCACGTAAGAGCATATTTGTCAAGGAATCTCCAATTTTTTATCAAAGAGAGTACGTGATTACAAAATAGCTGTAATAATGTACCAATATTTGTTATTCTATAATCTTCCAATTACTCCCGTTCTTTTCAAGTACCAAATCAAATTGAGATACCTGCGTTGCTTTGGTCTGCTGGTCGATATACTCCACTGTCAGCGATACCGTGACTTGATTATCCTTACGATTGTGAATAGGATTTACCAGTTCTTGAAAGATGTACTCTTTTCCGATTGGTTTTAATATCCCGTCATTCACATAGTAGGAAAGTTCACTGGCTGTCGCTGTAGGATAGAGCTTGAAGAACGTCGTTAAAAACTCATTGATTTCATTGGTTGTAATGGAATCAACCGTCCCCTCACTTTCAATGGCTTTTGGTTTATAACTTGATTTCTTAGGTATGTTGGTAATGGTCGGATTCTTAACCAGTACCATATTTCCAGAACCATCTACATAGACACTCACTATATAAGCAGAGTGGACGGTCTTTGTATTTTCTCCCTCTGTAATGAGCTGGTCTACACTGTAGGTTACATTAAACTCATTGTCGCCAGTTGGCTCTACCGTCCATATCTGAAATCCTCTTACAGAAGACGATACAGGAATATCTTTGCGTACTGTATCAACATTGAGAGCTTGAAGTTCATCTGTCAGATAGCCTTTTAGACTTTCCATTCGATTATCAATGGACTTATCGGATTGCTCCCATGAATAGTAGACTTTCGCAAAGTTCTCTACAAAATTTTCTACATGATGAGTATCAACGTATTCCTTTTCTATGATAGTTGTTTCGTGAATAGTATGAGTATCTATAGCTGTAAAGTGCTTGAATATCGCAAAGCTGAAACTAAGCCCTAAAAGTACCCACAAGGCAATCACAACCTTTTTATGAGGATTGACCTTATAGTAGACACGAGGTTTCTTTTCCTTTGGTATCTGTTTTTCTTTATTCTGATTTTTTCTAAATTTCATCATTAAATCTTCCTTTCTCATTGTTTGATTCGTCCTGCTCCCACTAAATGCTGTTGCCAGTAGGGGCTTGTTAAGTCGGCATAACCGATTGGGTCGCCTGCATGAAACATACGGTTATTGCCAAGGTATATCCCAACATGAGTAATATAAGAGCCAGCGTTATAGGTAGAATGAAAGAAAACCAAATCGCCAGCTTGTGCTTCCGATAGTGGGATATGCTGGGTCACATCATATTGCTGTTGTGCGGTTCGTGGTAAGTTAATTCCAGCTTTTCCATACGTCCATTGTGTCAGTCCGCTACAATCAAAAGAAGTAGTCGGGGAAGCTCCACCGTAAACGTATCGCCAGCCCTCATATTTCAGTGCTTCGTCCATGATGGCTTGTACCGTATCATCATCAAACTCTGTTGTGACAAGATACTGCGTTACCAGTTGCACATAAAACATATTGCCATAGTTGTATCGCCAGCCCCCATTGATAGGTATGGCTATGGGATTGGGGTAAGACACTTTTTCGCCACCTGAATACTCTTTTGAGAAACTTTGAGCCAGTTCAAAGGTATATTTATTTCCACGATTAGCCACATACCCTAAGAAACCACCACCATAATTGTAGGACTGGATAACCGATTCTAAATCTACACTGAGCCTTTCGCTACTGGCTAATAATTCACTGAAATACTTCACACCTTGCTTAATGGATTCTTCTGTACTCAATGAATTAGGTGGAAGACCGAGGGATTCCGAGGACTGCATAACATCTTCCGCAGTACCGCCCGATTCCACCTGTATAATCGCAAGAAGTATGTTGACATATTCTTCAACGCCATATTCTTTGGCATATTTTTCTACCATAGGCTTATGAGCCAGCACTTCTGCGGAAACATTCACACCTCCATAATGAATATTGGAAATTCCGCTGTCCTGTTCATCTGAAAATAAAATGGCAACAAACAGAAGCAGTGAGAAGACCATCAAGAATAATCCAGAACCACCAATCACTAAAGTTTTCAACTTCATGGTTTCTTACCGACTTTCTTAATGGTGGCGGTTTTGATTGGTGGTCTACTTCTTGTATTTTGTAGTGGTACTCTTTGAACAGTAGACGGACGTTCTTTTGTGATTGGACGTTGTGAAGTTCTATCTGCTGTAGTGGTTGAAGTTGCTGGCTTTTGAACGGTTTTTTCTTGAACGGTATTGCCTTGGCGTTCCACTTTTGGACTTGAAAAATCGGACTTAACTGCTGGACGCTCTTGTTTGGCTTGTTGAGATTCCTTATATGAAGTCTGAATATTAGACTGTTTTGAGGTCTGTTCATCATGATATTGTTCTTGTCTTGTAGTCGGTCTTTCATGAACAGAAGAAGCAGGCTGTTTTTTCTGTTTGACCTGTTCCATTTCAGAGCGACGCTTCGCAATGGTTTTTCGCCTTTGTTCCTGCTGTTCCTTGCGTCCACTGGCTCTGTCCGCTTTGGTTTGAGAAATACTACTGGTTAAATCACGGACATTCTCTTTTACTTTGGATTTTCCTTGATATACTGCATATCTTGCATTGGTCGGCAAATCTTTAACCTGTTCTTTCAAACCACTAGCAGTGTCTACCATTCTGTCTTTGGTATCAGCTACTGTACCGATGGTTTGACCGATACGTTTTCCAAGTGTTGATTTTTCCTTTCCGTCTGGTCGGGAGTGATCTGCTTGTGTCCTTGCAGAACTCCCCGAACCCGACTGTCCTTTTTTACCTGTAACAATGGCAGACCCAGCCCCTAGAGTAGTCATGGAACGTCCAAGTTTCCGCTGTAGACGGTGCATGTGAGCGTGCATAAGCATACGAGGTTTTCTCATCACACGACTTCCCACACTTTGAGAATCGTTACTCTGTAGAGAAAACATACTCATTAAATCGCCCAGCTTGAAGTAGATTCCTGCAAAGGTCACAATCTGTAGAAAAGCAATCAAAAAGAACGGATAACCAGCCGATAAGGTATAGAGCATGGTTGAAATACTAAATGCTGTCGTAATAATCAATGTGATTCCAGCTCGTGTCAAAATGGTATTAAAGAGCTTTGTTATGGCTCGTTTTGACATACCATCAAATGATGGAATCATGCTTAAAATAAAGCTCACAGGCAGAAACATAGCATAGATGATAAAAAGTACCTGCGAGAAAATCATGATTCCTGTTAATAGGAATACAAATATGGAAATCCCAATATTGAAGACAAATAGGAAGAAGACTGTACCTAAACGGTTAATGGTCTTTGTAATGGTTAGATTGGTATTGCTTCTGTCTTCAATTTCTTCCGCAACAATTTTTTCTCTGTCTTCGCCATTGTTGGAATCTGGGCTGGTGGAGAGCAGGCTTTCCACACGGTCAATACCGATACTTTCAATGTCTGAACTGTTGTATTGAAGCAGTAGCCACGGTTGCTGAACCTGTATGGAAAACAGGCTATCTCTGATTAAGTCCACGCTGTCCTTGCCTTGACTATCGGAATGGGGCATGACAATCTTCGTGCCAAGTGATAAACTGGCATTACTGATGTCTGATGAAAAGTCATTGATTTTTTTAATGTAGTCGGGAGCGTAGGCAATAAAGGAAGCCGATAGGATAAACACCAGCACAAAATTCATAATGGCATGAATTGCCTTTGTGGTTTCTCTCTTTATCAGTCCCGTATAGGCAACATAAACCCCAAGAACCAAAATCAAGAGTAAGAGGAATCCAACATAGAAACCCTCTGTTGAAAATCCGTTTGCACTCACACCAGCTAAGGTCTGCATATTCTTACCAATGGAATCTGCTGTAGCGGAAATGAAGTCTAAGGAATAGGCTTCCTGTACTAAGTAACCTGTCGCATTGGAAACATACAAACTGATTGTCCAAATAAAATTGGTAATGGCATATAGTCCATACATGACCTGTTTTCCAATCCCGTCCGACCAGTTCCACGGAAGCCAGCCCCAGCTATTATCCACATAAAAATCCAGTTGATAGTTTTCAAGTGGGTATCGGCTGTATTCATTTGCCACATTGACCGTATCATCTACCAAGCCCGCAGCTTGAACCACCGTTCCCAGCATGGCTAAAAGAAAAATGGCAATCACAAGTGTGAAAGCCACTGTCATTGCCACTTTACCTAGACGTTTCAGCGTCCAGTTTGATTTTATTCTGTTTACTATTGATGGTTTCACATTTACACCTCTTTTCGCACAGGTGGTCTGGTATCAAAGGCATGGAGCAGTTCTTCAAATACAGGGTGGAACTGTATCACACCGACACGACCATATAAATCACTGATAAGGCATTGCCCGTTTTCCAAATCACGCAATCGCTTCTGATTGTTTTCGTCCTCTGGGTCTACACCAAAAAAGGCTAAGGTCTTTTTAATCTCGTTAAGGTCAGTGGAACGAAATGCAAATTTTAAGCCGAGGTTATTTTTCAGTTTTTCATCTAAGAGGTCGTCTGTATTTTGGGTCACGAAATATACCCCAGCGTTCATAGCACGACCAGCCCGAACCAGCTTCATAGATAGTGTTTTTCCTTGTGCTACCTGTAAAAAGCTCCATGCTTCGTCTAAATCTACAATCTTGAAAATGCTTCGGTCTGTATGGATAAAGTCTAAAGCAAAGGTACTAATGACAATCAGCATAGCAACGGATAAAAGCTCCATAGTGGTATATTCCTCAAAGGAAGTTTCCTTGTCGGGAAGTACCAAGTCCGCAACCTGTATAATGTTCAGTTGTTTTTCTAAGCTGATAGACTGCTCCACATAACCATTACTGAATAATAAATGTGCAAAGTCATAGTCTGTAAAACTTTCGATATGGTCGGCTATACTGGTACTTAGTGGCGTATTCTCAACCCGTAATTCCTCAATCACTTTCATCAACCCTCGTACTTCACTATTGGTTACTGCACGAATGGCTTTTCTAAGGATTGGGAAGCGTTCCCCATCACGAGAGGAAATCCCCGTAAGGAATGTCAGAATATCAATAGCCAGTGATTCAGAATCTTTGGGATTTTTCATAATCACATAAGGGTCAAGTAAGCCTTTGTTTTTCTCATCAGAAGTCAGAGTGACGATATTGATTTCATGGGAAATCTCTGGCAAGGTTTCTTTCCATCTGCCACGTTCTGCTTTTGGGTCTACAATCACTGCTTGTGCCCCATAAAGCACCGCATAATAGACGATAAGGTTATTCGCAAAGGATTTACCACCACCCAGCGAACCAACAAAAGCCGACGCTAACGCATTGGTTACTGAACCCTTAACCCCTTGACTGGCAAGAGCAGGTTTCAGATAGACATTGCGTCCAGTATCTAAGCTGTAGCCAACATAAATCCCCTCATTTTCCCCCAGCATTTGAGTAGCACCAAAACCTAAACCAGCGAGGAAATCAGAGGTCACGTATTGAATATAATCATTCATATAACGCTTGCTGGCAGGTAAAAATTCTTCATGTAAGCCGAGCATATCCCCAAATGGTCGTACCAGTTTTACGCTTAAATCGTCATAAAAATCTTTCACTTCATTACAACGACGTTTGAGTTCGTCAAGATCATTTGCTGATACCCTTACCACATAAGACAGCTTGTACATAGATTCCTTGCTTTGGTCTAAATTGGTTTCCAGCTCATTCACACTTTCCAGAGCTTCCGCCACATTGGAGCTGGTTTCATTATCACTTTGCCAAGCGTGGTTATCCAAGTCTTTCAGTTCTTTCTTTTTATTGCGGACAGTAGATAGGGCTTTACGATTCGCTACAATTTCCACATTCATTGACGTATCAATCGGGAATGTAAATTGCTGTTGCTGGTAGTAGAAGATTTCAGAGGACGGGAAGTCCAGTTCTCCGACAATGCTGTTAATGGTAAAGTAAGCTACATAGACGGTTTCATCTTCCTGCTGGATTTTCAAATATCGCTGTTTTTCTTCCACCAAACAGCGAGTAGGCTTAATCAAGTCATAGTATTTAATCAGCGTTTCATTATCCAGCTTTTTCTTTGATAGATGGTACTCATACTCTTCATAGGCAGTGCCTGTCTGTCCGTAAAGGTGTTCAATCAGATAGCCGAAGTCGTCCTTATCTAACCTGCGGATTTTGAAACGACGAGAGATTTTATTTTCTAAGAGCTTTTCCATCTTCTGAAAACGCAGGATTTCATCATTACTCATACTAACAAAATCGCCCATCAGCTTATGGTTCACATCATAGACAAAATCAGACAAAGCATTTTTTGCTTCAACGGTAAGACTTTTCATAGAAAACTCCTGATCGTTGAGAAGCAACTTAAAGCCGATAAAGAAACGGTAGTTCACTTGATTTTCGCCAATCATGGATATTAAAGCGTCTGTCTGTTGGTCGATTTTGTCATAGGCAACCGCTTTGAGCTTGCCAGTGACTTCATTTTTGGAACGCTCTTGTGCAGAACGTATGCTGGATTCTGTACTGATTTGTAAAGCATGAATTTTGCCATCACGATTTTGTGCGATAAGCTGTCTGAAAGAATCATGCACTTGTATTTTCTGTTCTGGACTTAGAAATGAGTAATTGTAAGGAACAAGCTCATAGTAAGCATAACATTCCCCGTCTTTATTCCAGACGAGATTGTTTTCAATGTATTTAATTGGATATGCCATAAAATTCACTCCTAACTGCTGTAATGGCTTCTTGTGGCTGGTTTCTGCCAAGCGTTACTTTTTTTCCTGCATAGGTCAGCTTTGGTCGCAGTGCATAAGCAATGACAGACTTCAAAAATCCATAAGGCTTTTTACCATCAAAAGTTTTTGTAGACATAAACCATGTGAAAGCCACAGGAATCCCAAAGTATTTGAGAAATGCTCCCTCTATCATGGAAAGAGGGGGCAAGTTGCCAAGTATCATCACTGCAAAGAGTGACACGACAAACCATGTCATTTGCGTAAAGGTTATGGGAAACGGAAGTCTAAAATCATTGATAGAATACAGTACCTTTTCCACAGACCAGATACTGGTATAGCTTCGTATTTTCTTCATGTAATCAATCCTTTCATAAAAAATAGGGGTAGCTGATTGAGCCACCCCGTAAAATAGAAAATCTGCCAGTAGTAATGTACCGACAGATTTAATAGACGATTTCAAAAATCCCATGATTGGTTGAGATAAACGTTCCTGAAAGGTCTAAATCCCGACCATAGGCTTGATAATCAATATAGTTTTGAAGACTAGCTGGTACTTCGCCTAAAGCACCCGTTTCTTCAATGTAGTAGCGTGCCACGTCATACATATCATCACAATCGGAATGAATGATAATATCCTCTTGATGTTCGCTTAGTTCTTCAATGCTTGAAAAATGAGTGAGCAGAGCAGATAGCTCCGATTGTAATTCTTCGGGTAATTCCGATACCATTTCCCATAGTCGATTGAGTTCGCCAATGGAAGTGTATTCGTCAACCGTAAAGGGTAACTCGTAGTCATGAATGGCGTATTCCTCATATTCATCATTCAAGCCGATTTTCTCTTTGACTTCCTCAAAGTCAATGGGAAAGGTAAACCACGCACCGACCAATTCGCCCTCATTGTATTTGCCTAAATTCGCAATATAGACTTGCATATCGTCCATATATTCACGTCCTTTCTTTGTAGAGATTCAAAAATCCCTACCGCACTTCGTTTGGTGTACCATTCCTTTGCGGAACATAAGAAAACCACTTATATTCCACAAAAGAACGGTTTTATTTAAGCACCAATAATGCGATTGAATAGCTCTAGTAAAATGTCTTTTACTCCAGCAGCGTTGAAGACTAAGCCAACCGCAATAATCGCAATAATTAAAAAGCCAATCAGTTTGCTAAACTCACGCTTGAAGCCAAGATACAAGCCAATCACAACGATTGCTAAAAGCACCAGTGATTGAGCGTTTGATAGAAACCAGTTATAAAGGTTTTGTCCAAAATTCATAAAAATGTTCTCCTCTCTATATTCAATGAATTTGTATTTGAGTTATTTTTTTGTTGTTATCACGTCCTGTTCTTTTACTGACTGTTGCTTCAAAATCTGCTTGTGTCGGTCTGTCAGTTTCGCATGGTCGAGAATGTCTTTTACAACCTGCGTCTGGTTGATTTCATCAAGTTTAATCGCAACCTTTAAGGTCGGGGCAACTTGATGAGATAGCCAGTTCAGCGTCCTTTGGAAGGAGTAAGGCTCTGGTTTTGTGGTTAGTTTTAATCGTTCACGATTGTTCCCAATAAACCAAGCCCATTCTTCATTCAGTTTCCAATCAGAACGAGGTTTGGAATCGTCTTTATCTACAAAACGGATATACCGATTGATAATTTTAAAGGCGGTATGCTCTGGATTGTCATAGACGAGTAAATCACGGACTGCATAATAGGCACGCTCATTTTTCAATCGAATCTCAAAACGGTTTTTTACTTCTGCGTCTTCAATGGGAATATCATTTTTCTTGTACTGCTCGTAGTCCTTTTCATAGATACAGAAATAAACTTCACTTTGTAATGAACCGATATAGAGGGTGTTTCCCATACATTCCTTTTCCTCTTTGCGTACCAGTTCGCCACTGCGATAGCTTTTAAAACTGCGGAAGACGGAGATACATTCTTCCTGTTGGCACTTTTCAGTGAGTACAGGGATATTCAAAATCCCTGTCTTATCGTTAATGGCAAGGTCAAGGCGTTTCATCACACCGCCAGCCACCAAAACGTCCATAAAGAACTCATACCAGCTTCTTTGTTGTGCCAGAAGATAGCTTTCAAATTGTCTGCACCCACGACCTTTCAATTCCACCAGAACTCCTTTGTCCAGTTCATGGGAGCAAAGGACGAATATGTCGCCTAAAGCATAATGCTCTGAATAAGAATAGAAACCATAGTCCTCATGAAGAAAATAGGACAGTTTCAGTTGTAAGATGTTTTCGACCACCTGCTGTACGTCTGTTGTCGGAAAGCGAATCCTTACATAATCAAACAGCATTTCAAGGGGAGCGTCGGGATTGAAGCGTTCCAGAGCTTCCCAAAGGGACTGCTGTAAATCCTCTGATGGCTTGACTTTTCCTGTTTCAATATCGCTTAGATACTGCCTTGTAATACCAGTCGCAACAGCTAAACGGTTTTGAGATAGTCCATAAGCCAAGCGTTTTTCTTTTAAATGCTGTAACCAAGTTTGTTCATTCAGTAAAAATCCCTCCAATCAAAAAGGCGTATGTCAACTTTTAAAGCCCATTTGACATACGCTGAAATTTTGTAAATCCCTTGTAACCAAAGGATTTTCTAATGTTTTTTTGACTGTTTCCTGTCGATTTGTACCCCCCTGTTAGATACGGGGGGTTAAGTGCTGGCGTGGCTATTGCCACACCAGCCAGCAAGATCAGTCCACACCTGCGACTTCCGCTTCGCACGTCGCCTGCGTGGACTGTCTGCTGTTGGATAACTTTTTAATTTCCTCCAAGAAATCATATCCTTTTGGTACAAGGGGAGTATAAAACTCTGATATGACACTTGTTCCTACATCAACATAGCCACGACCTTTGATTCGCTTTAAGAAGAAATCCTTTTGTACGTCACTGCCAAACATCATGCCATAGCCCATTTCAGACATACGACCTAAAGCCACTCTGAAATTAAACTGATCACGGATTCCGTCGCCTAAATATTTTGCGTCTGGACGTTGACAAGCCAGTATTAGAAAGAAGCCAGCTTGACGACCTAACATGACAATCTGTTTCAGCTTATTCATAACTGCGGTGTTTTCTTTTGTTCCCAGCATTTCCATGAAAGCGACGTATTCATCAAAGATTAAGAAGTGTGCCGGGAGACCTAAGTAAGCATAATTTTTGCCAGTCTTATAGTTCTTCATCTGCTTCATTTCCTCACTACGTTTCATCATTTCTTCATAGAATGTTTCAATGCAAGAAAGCAAGTCTTCTTTTCTATAGTAGACATTTGCCATCACAGAACCTAAGTCCGCAAGGTCAGCATTTTTCGGGTCAAGAATATACAGTTTTGAATCTGTATGAAGCAAGGCTTCAATCAGTGTCAGTATAAAGTAAGTTTTACCGCCACCTGTACCACCAGCAATCAACATATGAGGGAGCTTATCATATTCCCACCATACGTTTTTCATTAAGCGAAGTTTACCATCTTTAGCTTCTACTTCATCAATAGAAATACGACTGGCTATGGTGTCATAGAGCAAAGTATATTCCACATAGGAATCCTTTAACTCTTTATCCGTCAGCTCACAGTACAAGCCACTCTCTAATTTCTTTTCCAAGTGTAAGAGTTGGTCTTGATATTTTCCCAGCGTGATTTCCACCCGTATCTGTATCAAGCCATTTTTAAGTCGATAATACATTTTAGGGAAGTAGGTTATCTTTTCCTTTGTACGACCAGCACTATCTTTAAAGAAACCCTCTGTTTTGACCTGTTCAGATTCATACCACTTGTTTTCAAGTATCATCTTTGCCAGTTTTTGACGGTGGTAAAGTTGTTTAACCGTATCATAGCGAACCCGTTTGAATACAAACGCTACCAGCAAGCAGATAAGAATTGCGACACTGAAACTGATAATTAAATAGGGAATGTCAATCTTATCTGCTTGTGATAGGTTAAAATCCTGCCAGTTGATCTGCTGGATTGTCTTCACATGAAACAGTCCGACAACCAGCAGGAAAACAGGCAGGAGTGACGCTATCGTAAAATGAAAGACTAAATCTTTACCAGATGGGCGAATCCTTTTACCACGCTGTTTCATGCGAAAAAGTCTCCTTTCTACCTAGCGACTATTTGTCTTGTGTCGGTTCTTTCTTTGCTTGTGGTTGAGCTTTGAATGAACTAGAATCCTTTGTCAGCACAATATCGTCTGCCTTGATATACCAGTCAACATCTGCTCCTTGATAGGTGGCAGTAGCAACGGTGTCCGCAATGGGATTGATAAGTTCCACCCGTGCGTTATAATCAAACTCTTTCAAAGGCACGCTGGCAGGAATACTTACTTGAATCATGCGTCCTTGTCCTTTGGATTTTAAGTCATAGGTACGTTCCTTGATTTCATCTGAAACCGACCCGTCTTCATTTTGGATTCTCACTTCACGACGTAGAGCAGAGAATTTCAATTCTCCAAAAGTCGTGTCTTTATCTAATACAATGCCATTTGCTAATCTCATCATTTTTCCTCTCTTTCTTTATTCTTTTATCATGTCGTCAGCATGTAAAAGGTAATTTGTAAAACCACGAGTGCCGATTTTGTAGCCCTCTGCGGTAATACGTGGATTGACTAACTTCACACGTTCCTCAAAGCCGAAATGTTTTTCGCCAGCTTCAGCAGGAAGCACCACCACAATATCATCTGCTCTTTGAACATCAGAATAGAGATTATAGCTTCTTGATAAGACAGTTAGCCGTCCGTTGATTCTTCGCTGAACGACTTTATCCTCGCCAGCAAATTCTAAATTGCCGAATGTTTTTTCCATGTTGGGAATCACAAATTTAAGTTCCATATTTTTACCTATCCTTTCTTTTTTATTGGCTGAATGAATGTTTGATGGTCTTAAAGAGTGGGGAACGACCTTTTGATTCTTGATTTTTTGTTTTCATAAGTTCACTTCCTTTCAAAATCGGGTAAAAAAATAGACACCTCATTTTTTGAAGTGTCTACCTATTAAATATTCAAATTTTATTGGAAGTATCTTTATATCTTCACTTTTCAAGGATAAATCGTCGTATCAAAGCTCATTCATAAGTAGTAAATTAGTAGTAAATTGAGTGGTTTTGACCTTGATAAAGTGTGATAAGTCCAGTTTTTATGC